>PHEG01000279.1:0-6811 GCA_002842835.1 Alphaproteobacteria bacterium HGW-Alphaproteobacteria-2
AGCTGAAGTGCGAGGCCGTGGCCATGTCGGGCGGCTGGTCGCCGGTGGTGCATCTCTGGTCGCACTGCGGCGGCAAGCTGTTGTGGGACGAGGCCCGCGCCCTGTTCCGCCCCGACCCCGAGCGCGCCCCGACGGGTGCCGACGGCGCGCCCTTCCTGCGCGCGGCGGGGGCGGCCAACGGCGCGCTCGGGGTCGGGGCGATGGCCGATGCGCATGCGCAGGGCAAGGCGGCGGCAGAGGCTGCGGGGCACAAGCCCAGGCGGCTTGCCGCGCCGAAGGCCACCGCGCCCGAGGAAGCCGCCATCGAGCCGGTCTGGGCCATGCCGCAGGGTGCGGGCCCCGCGCTGCGCGCCAAGATGTGGCTCGACTTCCAGAACGACGTGAAGGTCTCGGACGTGGAGTTGGCCGCGCGCGAGGGCTACGAGAGCGTCGAGCACACCAAGCGCTATACCACGCTGGGGATGGCGACCGATCAGGGGAAACTTTCGAACATCAACGGCCTGGCGGTGCTTGCGAATGCACTCTCGAGCCCCATTCCGCAGGTCGGCACCACCACCTTCCGCCCGCCCTATACGCCGATCTCCTTCGGCGCCGTCGCGGGTGCGGCACGCGGGACGCTCTTCAAGCCCACCCGCCGCACGCCGATGGACGCCTGGCACGCGGCCCATGGTGCGCACTGGGAGCCGGTGGGCGACTGGCGGCGGCCCTATGCCTACCTCCACCCGGGCGAGGACATTCCCAACGCGGTGAACCGCGAGATCCGCAACGCGCGAGAGATGCTCTACACCAACCTGATGTCCTCGCTTGCGGTGGGCAAATGCCGCTACGGGCTGATGTGCAACGAGAACGGCTTCCTCATGGACGATGGCGTGGTGGCGCGGCTGGCCGAGGATACATACCTCTGCCACACCACCACCGGGGGCTCGGACCGGATCCATGCCCATATGGAGGAATGGCTCCAGACCGAATGGTGGGACTGGAAGGTCTGGACCGCCAACGTCACCGAGCAATGGGCGCAGATCGCTGTCGTGGGCCCCAAGGCGCGCGCCGTGCTGGAGAAGCTGGGCGGCATGGATGTCTCCGACGAGGCACTGCCCTTCATGACCTGGGCCGAGGGCGCTGTCGCGGGCATCCCTGCGCGCGTCTTCCGCATCTCCTTCTCGGGAGCCGAAAGCTTCGAGGTGGCGGTGCCCGCCGGGCGGGGACTGGCGCTCTGGCAGAAGCTTCTCGATGCGGGGGCGGAATTCGGCGTGATGCCCTATGGCACCGAGGCGATGCATGTGATGCGCGCGGAAGTCGGCTTCATCATGATCGGTGACGAGACCGACGGCACGGTGACGCCGCAGGACCTGGGCCTCGACTGGGCGGTGTCGAAGAAGAAGGACGACTTCATCGGCAAGCGCGCGCAGCAGCGCGCCGACCTGACCCGCGAGGACCGCTGGCGGCTGGTGGGGCTGGAGACGCTGGAACGCGAGACGGTGATCCCCGACGGCGCCTATGCGGTGACGGGCGAGACGCTGCCGACCGGCATCAGGGCCACCGAAGGGCGTGTGACCTCGACCTATTTCTCGCCCACGCTGGGGCGGTCCATCGCCATGGGGCTGGTGGAACGCGGCCCCGAGCGGATGGGCGAGTTGCTCGATTTCGTCACCACCGACGGGCGCACCATCAAGGCGCGCATCGTCGGGCCACAATTCCTGAACACATGAGGCGGCGATGGCGGATGCGGTGAGCGTGGGAAGCCTCGGCCCTTCGGGGATGATCACCCTGCGGGGCGACCTGGGCGGCAAGGCGGTCGCCAAGGCAGTGCAGGCCGCCACCGGGCTCGGCGTGCCGGGGCGCCGGGCGATCCTCGCGGAGGGCGACAGGGCCGTGGCCTGGATGTCACCCGACGAACTGCTGATCCTCTGTGCACATGCCGAGGCTCCGGCGCTGGCCGCTCAGATGACGGCGGCTCTGGCGGGCGAACATGCGCTGGTCGTGGATGTCTCCGACGCCCGCGCGCAGTTCCGCATCGAGGGCGAGGGCGCGCGCGAGGTGCTGGCCAAGGGCGCGCCGGTGGACCTCGCCCCGGGCGCCTTCGGCCCGGGCGAGATCAGGCGCACACGGCTGGGGCAGGTGGCGGCGGCCTTCTGGATGTCCGGTGCGGAGGCGTTCGATCTCGTCTGCTTCCGGTCGGTCGCCGATTACGTCGAGGCGTGGCTGAAGACGGCGGCAATCCCGGGCAGCCTGCCGAGCGTCCTGCGCTGAGCCCCTGCCCGAGCCTTGCACGGGACGCATGGCGGACTTTCGCGGGAGGTTCTGGTGCTGCGCCGCGGCATGACCTAGCTGAAGGGCAACGCACAACAGCCCTACAGGAGCCCGCCATGACCGGAACCGAATTCACGCTGCGTGACATCCAGGCCATCGAGGCCCGCGCCCGCGTCCTGCGCGCCGAGGCTTTCGCCAAGCTCTTCCGCGCGCTCGGCCGCGGCATCGTCGATGCCGTGCGCTTCGTGTTGCACCCGCTGCCACGGCGCATCGTCTGAGCCACGCCACGCCCTGCCACGCTTCGAGAACCCCGGAAAAACTCCGGGGTTTTCGCATTTTCGCCCGATTCGGTGCCCAGAAACGGTCAGCAATCGAATATGGGCGTGAATGGCGCCCGGAGGGACGGAGAATGCATCTTTCACTGAATCTGGTCGGGCTCGTCCTGGCGGTCGGGCTTTCCGCCTGTTCGAGCTTCACCCCGCCAAGCCGCAGCACGAGAGGCGAGATCGTCCTGCCGCGTGCGCCTGCGTCGGTCGCGATGCGCGACTGGCAGGTAGTCGGCATCCGCGTGACGGTGCCCGAGACGCTGAAGATATCCGAGGCGAACAGCTACTATCCCGTCGCCGATATCGTGTGGCGGGGCGATCCGCCCGGCGACCGGCGCGCGCAGATCGCCGATCTGTTGCGCGGCGCGCTCGCCGAGGGCACGCGGCAGATGCAGGGCAGCCGCCCGGTGGTGCTACACGCTGAGCGTGGCAGATGCCGAGACGGGCGCCGTCCTGCACGGCCCGCAGCGCGTTGACGCTAGCCTCGATGCGTTGGGCGGGCAGCGGGCGATCGAGGCCGAGGCCCGCGGCGAGACGCAGAAGGTGCGCATCACGCGTCATGTTGCGGCACTCACGCGGGCATCCCTCGACGCGCCCGCACGGCTGGCCACGGCCCGCTGAATCGCTGCGCCCCGGCCATTGCGCCGGGGTCCGCATCGGGGCTTTCCGCCGCCCGCGCCCTTCGCTAGGAGGGCGGCATGGAAAACGCTGTATCCCTGCCGGTCATCCGTCTGAACCCCAAGGCCGACCCGCGCGCCATCCGCCGCGGCGCGCCCTGGGTCTTTGCCGACGAGCTGGTGCTCGACCGCCGCACCCGTGCCCTGGCCCCGGGCAGCATCGCGCGGCTGGAAGACGCCGAGCGCCGACCACTTGGGGTGGTCGCCGTCAACCCGCTCTCGAAGATCGTCGCGCGCATGCTCGACCCCGACCCGGAGGCGGTGATCGACCGAGCCTGGCTCGCGCAGCGGCTCGCCCGCGCGCTGGCGCTGCGTGAGCGGCTCCATGACGCGCCCTTCTACCGGCTCGTTCATGCCGAGGGCGACGGGCTGCCCGGGCTCGTCATCGACCGGTTCGGTGATGTGACGGCGATGCAGCCCAACGCCGCCTGGGCCGACCGGCTGGCGGGCGAGATCGCCGCCGCCCTGCAGGAGGTGGCGGGGGTGGCCACCGTGGTGCTGAATGCCAGCGGGCGCGCGCGTGTGCTGGAGGGGCTGGCCGAGGAGACGCGGCTCATTGCGGGCACGCTCTCGGGCCCGGTGCCGGTGCCGATGAACGGTGTCACCTACATGGCCGACCTCCTCGGCGGGCAGAAGACCGGGCTCTATTACGATCAGCGCGAGAACCACGCCTTCGCCGCGCGGCTGGCGAAGGGTGGCCGCGTGCTCGACCTATTCACCCATGTCGGCGGCTTCGCGCTGGCCGCGCTGGCGGGCGGGGCCACACGGGCGCTGGCGGTCGATTCCTCGGCACCCGCACTGGCGCTGGCCGAGGCGGGCGCCCGCGCAAGCGGGCTGGCGGAGTGTTTCGAGGCCCGGCGTGGCGATGTCTTCGCGGTGCTGGAGGCGCTGGCGGGCGAGGGGGCCGCCTTCGAGACGGTGGTGGCCGACCCGCCTGCCTTCGCGCCCAACCGTGCGGCACTGGAGAAGGGGCTGCGCGCCTACGAGCGCGTGGCGCTGATGGCTGCCGCGCGGGTGGCGCCGGGCGGCTTCCTGGTGCTGTGCTCCTGCTCGCACGCGGCCGGGCTCGACGCATTCCGCACGGCGTCCCTGCGCGGCATCGGGCGGGCGGGGCGGCGCGCGCAGCTTCTGCGCGTGGGCTTCGCCGGGCCTGATCATCCGCAGCATCCCGCGCTGGCCGAGACGGGCTACCTGAAGGCACTCTTCTTCCGGCTCGACGGTTGATGCGCGTCCTGATCGACGCCTGCGTGCTCTACCCCACGGTGCTGCGCGAGGTGGTGATGGGCGTGGCGGAGGCGGGGCTCTTCACCCCGCTCTGGTCGGCGCGCATCCTGGAAGAATGGGCACACGCCGCGGCGAGGCTGGGGCAGGGGGCGGTGGCGCTCGCCGAGATCGCGGCGCTGGCGGATGCCTGGCCCGGCGCGCTGGTGACGCTTCCCGAAGGGGCCGAGGCGGGGCTCTCGCTGCCGGACCCGGGCGACGTGCATGTGCTGGCCGCCGCCATCGCCGGGCGGGCCGATGTTCTGCTCACGCTCAACGCGCGGGACTTTCCCAGCCGGGTGCTGGCCCGGCACGACATTCTCCGCCGCGAGCCGGACGGGTTGCTGCGCGAGATGTGGGGCGCGCATCCGGAAGCGGTGGCGGGTGTCGCGCGGGCGGTGCAGGCACGCGCCGAGGCGCTTTCGGGAACCGGCTGGCCCATGCGGCGGTTGATGAAGAAGGCGGGGTTGCCGCGGCTGGGCAAGGCGCTGGCGGGCGGGTAGGGGCGGCTCTTAATATTTCGGGAAAGATGGAGCCGGGGCGCGCGGGCTCAGCGCTCTGGGAGCGGATGTGCGCTGGCCAGCCCCCACTGCCGCTCGCGCGCCTCGATGGCCTTGATGCGCTCCGCGCTCTTGGGGTGGCTCATCAGCCAGGCGGGCATCGCGCCGCCCATGCCGGTCAGCCCCTCGAGTTTGGCGAAGAGGGACTTCTGCGGCGCCAGGCCGATCCCGGCCTTGACCAGCAGCGCCGAAGCGTAGGCATCCGCCTCGTATTCGTCCTGCCGCGACAGCCGCGCGGCCAGCAGCGTGGCCACGAACCCGGCGAGCCAGCCGCCGAGCCCGGGCAGGATGCGGTTGAGCACGCCGCCCAGCACCACGCGGATCGCGTTCTGCCCGGAGAAGTCGATCATCCGCCGCGCCACCTCGTAGACATGCACGCGGATCTCGGGCAGCCCGGTCGCCGCGGCCATCTGCATGCAGAGCCGCCGCAGGGGGGCGTCGGCAAGCGGCGTCGATTGCGCGTCGAGCTGGCGCGCGGTGCGCCAGGCCGAGAAGAGATACATCGCCACCGCATAGAGCACGGCCAGCAGGATGGGCGTGAGCTTCAGCATGGGGCGAAGATGGGGCGGCGCACGCGCCGGGGCAAGCGGCTTACGCGTCCCAGGCCACAGGCACGGCGCGCGGGCCGCGGAAGGCCCAGCCCTCGAAGGGTGCCTCGCCCGCGAGACGCAGTCCCGGCAGCCGCTCGAAGAGCATCGGCAGCGCCACCTCGGCGACCAGCGTGCGGCTTGCGGCTGCCCCGGCGCAGAAGTGCGGCCCCGCACCGAAGGGAATGGCGGCACCGGTATCGCGGGTGACGTCGTAGCTGTCCGCGTTCTCGAAGATCGTCTCGTCGCGGTTGGCCGAGCCGATCATCAGGAACACCCGCTCCTCGGACTCGAAGCGCACGCCGCAGACCTCGGCGGCGCGTGCCACGCGGCGGGGCAGCATGCCGATGGGGCTGATCCAGCGCGCGTATTCCTCGAACGCCTGCTGCCAGGTGGCGCGGCCCTCATGAACATGGGCAAGCTGGCCGGGGTGCGAGAGCAGCGCCCAGGCCGCGCCCGCGATCACGTCTCGCGGCTCGTTCTGCCCGCCGGAGATGGCGAGTTTCACGTTGGCGCGCACGCTCGCCTCGGGCAGTCCGGCCTGCATCTGCACCGACAGAAGGCTGGTGTCGGGCGCGCTCGCCAGTTCCGCCATGCGTTCGGTGACATGCGCATCGATCGAGGCCGTGCAGTCGTGACAGCGGGCCTCCACCTCCGGGTCGCCCAGATAGTTCGAGATGCCGTCGATCATGCCCTGGCTCACGCGGTCCATTTCCCTCCAGGACATGTTCAGCAGCCCGGTGATGTTGCGCAGTGCATGCGCCGAGACCGGCATGGCGAATTCGGCCACCAGGTCGCAGGCACCTTTCGGCGCGAGATCGTCGAGCACCTTGACGGTTGCCTCGCGGAAGCGCGCGGCCCAGACATCGCGCACGGTGCGCGGGCTGAAGGCGGGGAAGGCGGCGCGCCGCTCCGTCTGATGCGCCTCGCCGTCCTTGCGCATCATGTTCTCGCCCATCAGCACGCTCATCAGCCCCTTGGGTTGCCAGGACGAGAAGATGTCGATCTGCTTCTCCTGCGCATGGATGTCGTCGCGCCGGGTGAAGAGCGTGGCGCCGAGCTGCGGCACGAAGGCCACCGGCGCGTCGCGGCGCATCGCGGCGAGGTCGGGGTAGGGGTCGGCGCGGAAGGCGGCCGGGTCGATGTCGTAG
>PHEG01000279.1:6901-10376 GCA_002842835.1 Alphaproteobacteria bacterium HGW-Alphaproteobacteria-2
CCGCGACATGGGCGAGCAGCGTGTCGCGGTCCGGCGCCGCGCCATCTGCCTTCACCACCACCAGCACCGGGCGTTCGTCCCAGTGCGGGTGCGGCACCGCCACGCAGGCGGCATGGGCCACGCCGGGGTGGCTGGCTGCAATGGCCTCGATCTCGATCGAGGAAATCCACTCGCCGCCCGACTTGATGAGATCCTTGGTGCGGTCCACGATCTCCAGATCGCCGGAGGGGTGGATGCGCGCCACATCGCCGGTGCGAAACCAGCCGCCGTCCAGCACCGCCGCGGTGGCCTGCGGGTTCTCGTAATAGCCCGAGATCACCGTCGGGCCCCTCACCTGCAACTCGCCGCGCGCCACGCCGTCGTGGGGCTGGGGCGTGCCGCTGTCATCCACGATGCGCATGTCCACCGAGAAGATGCGCCGCCCCGCGCTCGCCTTCGCGTCGAGCGAGGCGGTGGTGCCGGGTTCGGGCCATTCGCCGAACTGGTTGGCGGTGCCGAGCGGGCTCATCTCTGTCATGCCCCAGGCATGGATCACCTCGATGCCGAACTCGCCTTCCAGCGCCGCGATCAGCGGCCGCGCGGCCGCGGAACCGCCGATCACCAGCCGCCGGAGCGTGCCCGGAGCCACGCCGCGGCGGCGCATCTCGTCGAGCAGTCCCTGCCAGACGGTGGGCACGCCGAGGCCCACGGTGACGCGCTCGGCGTCGATCAGGCGCCAGAGCGATGCGCCGTCGAGCCGCGGCCCGGGGAACACGAGCGCCGAGCCCGCCAGCGGCGCGGCATAGGGCAGCCCCCAGGCGTTGACGTGAAAGAGCGGCACCACGGGCAGGATGCGGCTCTCGGGCCCGAAGCAGTGCCAGGTGCCGAGGATCTCGGCGAAGGCGTGCAGCAGCGTCGAGCGGTGGGAGTAGAGCGCCCCCTTGGGCATGCCCGTGGTGCCCGAGGTATAGCACAGGCTGGAGGCCGTCCATTCGTCGAGCACAGGCCAGTCGATATGCTCCGGCTGCCTGCCCAGCAGCGCCTCGTAGGACAGAAGCCCGGGAATGCCACTGTCGGCGGGCAGATCCTCGGGGGCGCAGAGCGCTACCACGCGCAGCCCTTCGGGCAGGCGCGGCAGCAGCGTCGCGAGCTTCGGCAGGAAGGTGAGATCGGTGAATATCAGCCGGTCCTGCGCGTGGTTCGCGATATAGACGACCTGCTCGTCGAAGAGCCGCGGGTTGATCGTGTGGCAGACCGCGCCAATGCCCGAGATGGCGAAGTAGAGCTCGAAATGCCGGTAGCCGTTCCAGGCGAGCGTCGCCACCCGGTCGCCCTGCGCCACGCCGAGCGCGCGCAGCGCGTGGGCGGCCCGCGCCACGCGGCGCGCGGCATCGGCGTAGGTATAGGCGTGTCGCCCGCCCTCGACAGTGGCCGAGATCACCTCGCGGTCGGCATGGACCTCGGCAGCGAAGTCGATGATGCGCGGGATGGACAGCGGCATGTCCATCATCTGGCCCCTGAGCATGGCTCCTCCCTGGCGGTTATTGCTCTCGTTTCGGGCACTCTGCCCCGGCGGAGGGGCGCGGCACAAGGGCCGCGCGGGAGGAGCGCGGCCCCTCTGCACCTGCGGCGCATTCATCCCGGAATATTTGCGGAAAGATGAAGCCTCTTTCGTGCCCTCTGGCGGGCTGGCGGGCAAGCGGCTAGCACGGGCACATGCCTCGAGGGAGCCGCCCATGCCCGCCCTGCCGCCCGCCGCCGCCTTCACGCCGGTGCTGCTGCTCCTGGTCTCCAATGTCTTCATGACGCTGGCCTGGTACGGCCACCTGAAGTTTCCCCACCGTCCGCTGATGCTGGTGATCGTCATTAGCTGGCTGATCGCATTCATCGAGTATTGCCTTGCGGTGCCCGCGAACCGCATCGGCCACCGCTACTGGAGTGCGGCGGAGCTGAAGACCATGCAGGAGGTGATCACGCTGATCGTCTTCGCGGGCTTCTCGGTGGTCTATCTGGGCGAGAGGATCACGCTGAACCACGGGCTCGGCTTCGTGCTGATCGTTCTCGGCGCCTGGGTGGTATTCCGTCAGCCGCTCTGACGCGGGGTGAGCGCGAGATGGATGCCGTCGCGCGCCCGCACCGTCAGATGCGCCACCGGCACGGGCGCGTGCCCGGGCACGGTGGAGAGGCGGAAGGCGCGCAGGATCATCGCCAGCAGCAGCGGCCCCTCGATCATCGCGAAGCCCGCGCCGGTGCAGACGCGCGGACCCGCCGAGAAGGGCAGCCAGGCGCAGCGCGCCGAGGCGCGGCCTTCCTCGGTGGCCCATCGGCCGGGGTCGAAGGCATCGGGGTTCTGCCAGTGCCGTTCGTGGCGGTGCAGGTGCCAGGGGCTGAGCACGATCTGTGCGCCGGGGGCGATGTTGCGGTCGCGGAAGCGCTCGGGGCGGGTCGTCTCGCGCACCATCATCGGCACCGGCGGGTAGAGGCGCAGCGCCTCGCGGAAGATGTCGCGCGTTACTGTCAGGCGCGCGACGGCAGCGAAATCGGGAGTGTCGCCCAGCACCGCGGCGGCCTCGGCGGCGGCCTTCTCGGCCAGGTCGTCTGGCGCGCGTCCTTCGCAGATCGCTGCCATGCGCTCGGCGGTCAGCCGCTCGATGAGCGCGCGGATGGCACGGGCATTCTGGCGCGTGGCCCGCGCATGGAAGCGCGGCAGCCAGCGCGGCAGGGGAATGAAGGCGGCGAGGTTCAGCAGCGGCTGGCGCCGCTGGTAGGCGCGAAAGCGGGCGAAGACCTCGGTGGCCAGGTGATGCGTGATCGGGATGGAAAAGAGCGTGCGAAAGATGACGTCGGCCGCCGCATGACTCGTCTCGGCCTCGATCTCGACCGGCGTGCCGTCGGCGCGCGGGCCGAGCCGTGCCACCGCCGCCGTGCCCGCGTCCCACATGGCGGGGAAGGTGTCGCGCAGCCGCCCGCCCTCGAAGGCGGGGTCGATGATGCGCCGCTGCCGCTCCCACACCGCACCGTTGGTCAGGAACACCGAGCCGCCCAGCAGCGGGCGCAGCCCCTCGGCAATGCGGCCCGACTTGGGGAAATCTCGCGGACGTTCTTTCAGCAGCAGATCAATGAGATGTGGCTCGTTGATCAGGTAGGAGCGAAAGAAGGGCGTGCGGAACTCGGCCATGCGCGCGCGGTAGAGATGTGCGGGCTGGCTGGCGAGAATGTCCTGCCGGAAGAGCCGCAGGTAGCGCCAGAGGCGCACGCGCCGCGGCCGCGTGGCGGGCTTCGGCGGGATCACGCGAGGCTCCTATGCGGCGAGACGGCCCGGGTGATGCGCCCAGGCGAGTGGGTGCGGCCCGCGAAACGCTCGGCCAGCCGCTGCGGCCCGGCGGTGATGGCGAAGTAGTCGTA
The DNA here is from genome assembly GCA_002842835.1 of Alphaproteobacteria bacterium HGW-Alphaproteobacteria-2. GTDB lineage: Bacteria > Pseudomonadota > Alphaproteobacteria > Rhodobacterales > Rhodobacteraceae > PHEG01. Next base: position 10,286 of record PHEG01000279.1, read on the forward strand.
GTCGCCGGGCCGGTCGAAGGCGCAGAGATACTGGAAATGCAGCCGGAAGAAGCGGCGTTTCAGCCGCGCCCAGGTCGCGGGGGAAAGCGTT
>PHEG01000280.1 GCA_002842835.1 Alphaproteobacteria bacterium HGW-Alphaproteobacteria-2
GAGCGCGTCGCGCGTTGCACGGTCCTCCTGCGCGGCATGGGCGAAGAGTTTCACCGTGCGGATGTTGGTGATCGTGTCCACCACCTGCCCGGTGACCATTGCGCGCGCCCCGGCACGTTCGGTCGACCGCGCGCGGATCAGCGGCAGGAAGACGCGGATCAGCGCGAAATAGCCAACGAGCCAGACACCCAGAACCGCACCGATGCGCCAGTCGATCGCGCCAAGAAGTGCCGCCGAGCCGATGAGCGAGGCGAGCGCAAAGGCCACCACGTTGATGCTCTCTACCACCACGTCGGTGGCGGCGCGCGCCGTCTGCATCTGCTTTTGCGCGATGCGCCCCGCGAAATCGTTGTCGAAGAATCCCACCGCCTGCCCCAGCGTGTGCCGGTTGAGCCGCGAGAGCACCAGCGGTAGAACGTTGGGCTGCACCACGATCGCCGTAGCCGCCGAGGAGGCGGCGAAGACGAGCGGGCGCAGGACGAGGAAGAAGGCGAGAAATCCCAGCAGCATCGGGCCGTTGTCGGCGAAGAAGGTTGGGCCCGAGGCGAGTGCTGCGTCGATGACATGCCCCAGCAGCAGCGCGGTCATCACCTCGGTCAGGCCCGCTGCGGCCGAAACGAGCGCGCCCAGCGCCAGCACCCCCAGCGCGCCCGAGAGACACCAGCGCAGGAACGGGCCGAGCCGCCGTGGCGGCGGGCCCTCGGCAAGGCTGAAGGGGGCGATCAGACGTTCGGGCTGGATTAGGCTCATTCCGAAGATATAGGGCCGTGGAACGGAAGGCACCATTGCCGCCGTGTGGGGGCCTGTCGCTTCAGAGGTCCTCCACCACCGGCGCGAGTGCGCGCGCCGCATCGCGCAACGTGGCGAGGCAGGCCGTACGCGCCGGGCCCTGCGCCAGCCGCACCGAGGGTGCCGACATGCCGAGCGCCGCTTTCCCCCCGGCGCCCACAGGCACCGCGAGCCCGGCCATGCCCGGCTCGAAGACACCATCGGCGAAGGCGAAACCCGCGCGCCGCACCCCGGCCAGACCGTTACGCGGCATCGCGCCAGCGGGCGGACGGTCCATGAAGGCGAGCAGCGCCTGCCCGATCGCAGTCTGCCCCAGCGGCACGCGGCTGCCCAGCGTCAGGCCGAGGCTGACCATGCCGCCCGCAGGGGCTGCCTGAGCGACATAGACCGCATGCTCGCCATCCGGCATCGCCAGCGATACCTGCTCGCCCACCCGCGCCGCCGCCGCCGCCAGAACCGGCTGCACCGCGATGCCGAAGCGATGCCCGCGCAGGAAGCTGCCCGCCAGGACGAGCACCCGCGGCGTGAGGCTGAACACCCGGCCCTGCTGGCGCACATACCCCAGATGCGCCAGCGTAAGCACCAGCCGCCGCGCCGCTGCCCGGTCGAGCCCGGCGCGCCGCGCCACCTCGGCCAGTGTCAGGTGGCTCTGCGCCTCGTCGAAGGCGCGCAGTACCGCGATCCCCTTGGCAAAGGTCTGCGAGAGGCCGGGCGGTGCGGCGTTGTCCGTGGCGGTCATCGCGGCCTCCGGGTGGTCGATTTCATGCCTCCGGCGGGAGTATTTGCAGAAAGATGAAGCCCGGCCCATGCTTCATCGTTCCGAAAATACTCCGGGGTGAATTGGCCGAAGGCCAAGAGGGGCAGCGCCCCTCCGCCGCGGTTCCGGCAGGCCGGATCTGCGGCAGTCGTTCCTGGCGACATGAAACCTCCGGGCCGCTTGACAGGGCGGCACGCAATTTGTGACTATCGCGTGCAACAATAGCACATATGTGCGATATGTGAACACTTGGGAGGCCGCCATGCTGAGCCGGGAGATGAGCGACCGCCTGACGCGCATCGGCCCCGGCACGCCCGCGGGCGGGGTGCTGCGCCGCTACTGGCAGCCCGCGGCGCTGAGCGTCGAACTCGACGACGCAGCCCGGCCCGTTGTGCCGGTGACGCTGCTGGGCGAGCGGCTGGTGCTCTTCCGCAACGGGGATGGCGAACTGGGGTTGATCGGGCGGCACTGCCCGCACCGGGGCGCCGATCTCTGCTACGGGCGGCTCGAGGACAACGGGCTGCGCTGCCCGTTCCACGGCTGGCATTTCGACCGCACCGGGCAATGCGTCGAACAACCGGGCGAGCCCGAGGGCAGCCGCATGTTCGAGCAGGTGCGCAGCGCGGGCTATCCGGTGGTGGAGAGGAACGGCATCGTCTTCGCCTATCTCGGCCCCGGCGACCCGCCGCCCTTGCCGGATTTCGACTGTTTTCGCGCCCCCGACACCCATGTCTTCGCCTTCAAGGGGCTGTGGGAATGCAACTGGCTGCAGGCGCTCGAGGTCGGCATCGACCCGGCGCATGCCTCGTTCCTGCACCGTTTTCTGCAGGACGAGGACCCGGCGGAAAGCTACGGCAAGCAGTTCCGTGACCGCGCCGCCAACACCGACATCCCGATGACGCAGCTTCTGCGCGAATATCCGCGCCCCGACATCCGGGTGGAGGAGGCCGATTACGGCATGCGGCTGATCGCGCTGCGGCAGATGGCGGACGGGCGCGCGCATGTGCGGGTGACG
>PHEG01000281.1 GCA_002842835.1 Alphaproteobacteria bacterium HGW-Alphaproteobacteria-2
CGCGCGGCTCGCCGGAACCGCGAACTACTGGGTGGAACTGGCGCTGCCGCAATCCGACCTCACCTGGCTCGGAACGCCGGGAGAGGGCCCCGAGGGCGCCCACGTCACGCTGCGCCAGCCCGGCGTCTGGCCGCCGGGCGCCACGCGCGAGGGCCGGGTGCTGCGCGTGCTCTCCGACCTCACCGGCGCGGGGCGCATGGCGCGGATCCTCGTCGAGGTGCCCGACCCGCTTGCGCTGGCAGCGGAGAATGCGGGCAGACCGCGGCTTCTCATCGGGCAGTATCTGCAGGCCGAGATCGCCGGGCGCAGCGTGCCCGATGCCGTGGCGCTCGACCGGCGGCACCTGCGCGGTGGCGACACCGTCTGGCTGATGACCGATGCGGACACGCTGGCCATAGAGCCCGTGGAGGTGGCCTGGCGCGGCCCCGACCGGGTGATCGTCACGGCGGGCGTCCCTGCGAGCGCGCGGCTGGTAACCACCGACATCGCCGCGGTCAGTGCGGGGATGCCCCTGCGGCTCGCGTCCGACGCCCCGGCCACGCCGCGCGAGGCGCCTCCAGCCGCCACGGCCGCTCAGGCGGGAGAGCGCTGATGAGCGCACTCCCTGCCCTGCGCCGACGCTGGAGCGAGGAGCGCCCGCACCTCGTGCGTTCACGCAATCGTGGATCAGGGAATCCCGCCAGCGCCGTGCTATCCTGCACCCCGCCCGCCGACGCGCGGCAACCCGGGAGCGGACGATGAGCACACGTCACGAAAGCGGCCCGATCGCCTGGATGACGCGCCATGGTGTGGCGCCCAACATCCTGATGCTCGTGCTTGTCGTCGGCGGGTTGCTGATGACGACGCAGATCCGCCAGGAGGTCTTCCCCGACTTCTCCGACGATGCCGTGACCGTCACCGTGCCGTTGCCCGGCGCGAGCCCCGAAGAGGTCGAGGAGTCGGTCATCCTCGCCATCGAGGAGGAACTGCGCAGCGTCGAGGGGGTCGAGGAGATACGCTCCACCGCGCGCGAGAGCGTTGGCCAGGTGGTGGTGGATATCTTGGCCGGGGCAGATCGCAACCGCGTCTTTCAGGACGTGCAGCAGGCGGTCAGCCGCGTCACCACATTCCCCGACGACGCCGAGGCGGCAATCGTGGCTCTCAATTCGCGCAAGCGCCCGGTGCTCGACGTGCTGCTCTACGGCGACATGGACGAATGGGGCCTTCGCCAGGCCGCCGAAGAACTGCGCGACGCGCTTCTGCTGGACCCGAACATCACCGAGGTGGAACTGCGCGGCGCACGCGAGATGGAGATCCACGTCGAGATCCCCGAGGCGCGGCTGCGCGAGCACGGTCTGACGATCGGCCAGGTGGCCACGGTGCTGCGCCAGTCGGCGCTCGACCGTGGCGGTGGCGGGGTCAAGACCTCTGCGGGCGAGATACTGCTGCGCGTGCAGGAGCGCCGCGAGGCGGCTTTCGAATTCGCCGGAATTCCCATCATCACCGGGCGCGACGGCGCGGTGGTGCGGCTGGCCGACATCGCCACGATCTCGGAAGGCTTCGAGGACTCGAACACCGCCGCCACCTTCAACGGCAAGCGGGCCATCGCGCTCGACGTCTTCCGGGTGGGCGAACAGACGCCGATCTCGGTCTCGGATGCGTTCCACGCCCGCGCGCCCGCCGCCATGGCCGCGCTGCCCCCGGGGCTGGAACTGGCGGTGCAGGAAGACCGCTCGCTGATATACAAGCAGCGGCTCAACCTGCTTCTGAAGAACGGCGCCATCGGGCTGGCGCTGGTTCTGCTGATCCTGGCGCTGTTTCTCGAATTCAAGCTGGCGATGTGGGTGGCCACGGGCATCGCCACGGCATTCGCGGGCACGCTGCTGCTTCTGCCCGCGACGGGCACGACGATCAACATGGTCTCGATGTTCGCCTTCATCCTGGCGCTCGGTATCGTAGTGGACGATGCCATCGTGACCGGCGAGAACATCTATGAATACCGGCAGCGCGGCATGGGCTACGTCGAGGCCGCGGCACGCGGCGCGCGCGACATCGCGGTGCCGGTCTCGTTCTCGATCCTCACCAACATCGTAGCCTTCTGGCCGCTGATGACGATTCCCGGCGGATTCGGCAAGATATGGGCCGTGATCCCGGTGGTCGTCGTGCTGGCCTTCGTCATTTCCTGGGTGGAGGCGCTTTTCATCCTGCCCTCGCACCTCGCCCATGTGAAGGACAGCCACGGGCGGCTGCACCGGATGCAGCAGGGCTTCTCGGCAGGCTTCAACCGTTTCGTGCGCGGCGTCTACGGGCCCTTCCTGCGTGCAGCGATCCGCTGGCGTTATCTGACCATCGCCTGCATGATCGCAATCCTCGCCGCCGTGGTCTCGCTGCCCGCCAGCGGGCGCATGGGCTTCATACTCATGCCGCAGGTGGAGAGCGAGTTCTCCCAGGCCACGGCGACGCTGCCGGTGGGCGCGCCCATGGCTGCCGCCGAAGCCGTGCGCGACCGGCTGGTGACCGCGGCCGAGCGTGTGGTGGCGGAAACCGGCGGCGACGCGCTGGCGCGCGGGGTC
>PHEG01000282.1 GCA_002842835.1 Alphaproteobacteria bacterium HGW-Alphaproteobacteria-2
TGCTGCTGTCGCTGGGCGTCTGGCAGGTGCAGCGGTTGCACTGGAAGGAGGGCGTGCTGGCGGCGATGCGCGCCGAGCTTTCCGCCCCGCCCGGGGTGCTGCCCGGGATTCCCGACCCTGCCGTGCACAACTACCTGCCCGTGACGGTGGCAGGCCGGTATCTGCCCGGAGAGGTCCATGTGCTGACCACCCGGCAGGGCCGCGGGCCGGGCTATCGTATCGTCGCCCCCTTCGAGACTTCGGGCGGGCGGCGCATCCTGATCGACCGCGGGTTCGTGCCCGAGCGGATGAAGGACGCGCCGCGACCGCCCGCCCCGGCGCGCATCACCGGCAACCTGCACTGGCCCGACGATCTGGACGAGACCTTCACGCCGGACCCCGACACGGGCCGCAACATCTGGTTCGCGCGCCAGGTTGCGCCCATGGCCGCGGCGCTCGGTACCGAACCGGTTATGCTGGTGCTGCGGCAGGGCTCGGGGGCGCCGCCGGAAGTCGAGCCCTGGCCCGTGGATACCTCGAGCATCCGCAACGACCATCTGAACTACGCCATCACCTGGTTTTCGCTCGCGGTGCTCTGGGCGGGGATGACAGGCTATCTGCTCTGGCGTATCAGGCGGCAAACCGTCTGAGAGGAACCGACATGCGCTATGTCTCGACCCGGGGGCAGGCCCCGCCGCTGGGATTCGCCGACACGATGCTTACGGGCCTCGCCCGCGACGGCGGGCTCTACGTTCCCGAGACCGTGCCGCAGATGCCCAAGGCCGAGATCGCCGCGCTGGCGGGGCTGCCCTACGAGGAGGCGGCGCTGCGCGTGATACGCCCATTCATGGGCGATGCCTTCGCCGAAGACCACCTTGCCGAGTTGATCGCGCGCGCCTACGCGGGCTTCGGCCACCCGGCGCGCGCGCCGCTGGTGCAGCTTGGCCCCAACCACTTCCTGCTGGAGCTGTTCCACGGGCCCACGTTGGCCTTCAAGGACTTCGCCATGCAGCTCATCGGCCAGCTCTTCCAGGCGGAACTGGCGCGCCGCGGCACCCGCGCGACGATCGTCGGCGCCACCTCCGGCGATACCGGCTCGGCGGCGATCGAGGCATTCCGCGGACTCGACAACGTGGATGTCTTCATCCTCTTCCCCGAGGGTCGCGTCTCGGAGGTGCAGCGCCGCCAGATGACCACGCCCGACGAGGCAAACGTGCATGCGCTGGCCGTCGAGGGCACCTTCGACGACTGCCAGGCGCTGGTGAAGGCGATGTTCGCCGATGCCGCCTTCCGCGACCGGGTCTCGCTTGCCGCCGTCAATTCGATCAACTGGGCTCGGGTGCTGGCGCAGGTGGTCTACTACTTCACCGCCGCCGCCAGCCTCGGCGCGCCGCACCGCGCGGTGCGCTTCACCGTGCCCACCGGAAATTTCGGCGACATCTATGCGGGCCACATCGCCCGCGCCATGGGCTTGCCGGTGGAGCAGCTGGTGATCGCCACCAACCGCAACGACATCCTGCACCGCTGCCTGACGACCGACAGCTACCGCATGGCGGGGGTCGCCCCCACCATCAGCCCCTCGATGGACATCGAGATAAGCTCGAACTTCGAGCGGGCGCTTTTCGACGTGCTCGACCAAGACGGACGCGCCGTGGCGCAACTCATGGAGGCGCTGAAGCGCGAGGGCGGCTTCACCCTGAGCCAGGGCGTGGCGGACCGGCTGCGCGATTTCTATGCCTCGGGCCGCACCGCGGAGGAGGAGACACTCGCCACCATTGCGCGCATCGCCCGCAGCACGGGCGAGGTGCTCTGCCCCCACAGCGCCGTGGGCGTGCATGTAGCCGAGGCGCATCTTGCCGAAAGCGCGGCGCCGATGATCACGCTTGCCACCGCCCATCCCGCGAAGTTCCCCGACGCAGTGGAACGGGCCACCGGGCACCGCCCGGCACTGCCCGAGCGCATGGCCGACTTGCACAATCGTGCCGAAAGAGTGACAAGATTGACGAATAGCCTGACCGATGTGCAATCCGTCATCGACGGGAGGATTAGCGCTTGAGTGTGCAGACGACAACCCTGCCAAACGGCTTTCGCGTCGTGACCGAGCATATGCCCGGGCTCGAGTCCGCCTCGATCGGCATCTGGGTCCAGGCGGGCGGGCGGCACGAGCGCGCCGAGGAAAATGGTATCGCGCATTTCCTCGAACACATGGCATTCAAGGGCACCGCGCGGCGCAGCGCACAGCAGATCGCCGAAGAGATCGAGGAGGTGGGCGGCTACATCAACGCCTACACCTCGCGCGAGATGACGGCATACTACGCACGGGTGCTGGCGGAGGATACCGGCCTCGCGCTCGATCTGCTGGCTGACATCCTGCTCGAACCCGCGCTCGACCCGCGCGAGATCGAGGTGGAACGCGGCGTGATCCTGCAGGAGATCGGGCAGGTGCTCGACACCCCCGACGATGTGGTCTTCGACTGGCTTCAGGAAGCCGCCTATCCCGATCAACCCATCGGGCGGCCCATTCTCGGCCCGACCGAACGCGTGCGCGGCTTCACCCGCGCTGGCCTTCGAGACCCCGGGCTACCGCGACGATACCTTCTACACGGCCCAGATATTCGCCACCGCCTTCGGGGGCGGCATGTCCTCGCGGCTCTTCCAGGAAGCGCGAGAGCGGCGAGGGCTCTGCTACACCATCTTCGCCCAGGCGGGCGCCTATGACGATACCGGGCTGATGACCGTCTATGCGGGCACTGCCGCCGCCGACCTTGCCGCGCTCGCGGAACTCACCGCCGACGAGTTGCGCCGTGCCGCGGACGATCTGACCCCGCGCGAGGTGGAGCGGGCGCGCGCGCAGATGAAGGCCGGGTTGCTGATGGGGCTCGAGAGCCCCTCCGCACGCGCCGAGCGCCTGGCGAAGCTTCTGGCGATCTGGGGCCATGTGCCGCCGGTCTCGGAAAGCATCGCGCGCATGGACGCGGTCACTCCCGCTGCCGTGCGTGCCTTTGCAGAGGGACTCTGCACAAGTGGTCGCGCCGCAATGGCGCTTTACGGCCCGATCGCCCGCGCGCCAGAGCTCGCCGCACTCAAGGGCCGGCTCGCGGCCTGATGCTCTCCTTTCTCAAGCCGAAGCCCGCCATCGAGACCGAGCGGATGACGCTGCGGCTGCCTGCGCACACCGACCATCCGGCGTGGGCGCAGCTGCGGCAGATGTCGGAGGCCTTCCTCACCCCCTGGGAACCCTCCTGGGGGCATGACCACCTGACCCGGCGGGCTTTCACCAACCGCGTATTCTGGGCACATCGCTCGGCGTCGCAGGGCACGGCGCTGCCGCTCTTCCTCGTCCGTCGCGAGGGCGGCATCCTGCTGGGCGCGATCACGCTAGACAATATCCGCCGCGGTCCGGCGCAGGCGGGCACCATCGGCTACTGGATCGGCGCGCCGCATGCCCGGCAAGGCTACATGACCGAGGCGATCCTTGCCGTGGTGCATCACGCCTTCACCGTGCTCGACCTCAGCCGCATCGAAGCCGCCTGCCTGCCCGAGAACGCCGCCTCGCGCGGTGTGCTGGAGCGCGCGGGTTTCAAGTACGAAGGCGTGGCGCAAAGCTATCTCCAGATCAACGCGCGCTGGCGCAACCATGTGCTCTATGCCGCGCTGCGCGCCGACCGGCGCGGCCGCACGGGCGGGGCTTAACCGCCCATTAACCGCGACCGGGCAGCGTGGCGGCATGACCCGCACCCGGACCCGCGCTGCAACGCCGCATCATCTGGAACATCGCAAACGGCTGCGCGCACGCTTCATGGCCGGGGGCGCCGGGCCCATGCCGGATTACGAGCTGCTGGAGCTGGTGCTCTTCCGCGCCATCCCGCAACGCGACGTGAAACCGCTCGCCAAGCGGCTGCTGGCCGAATTCGGCAGCCTGCCCGCGGTGCTAGCCGCGCCCCAGGGCAGGCTCGCGGTCGTCCCCGGGGTGGGTGCCGCCGTGGTGCAGGAATTGCGCATCGTCGCCGCTGTGGCCGAGCGGATGGCACAGGCGCGAGTGCTCAAGCGCGAGATCATCGGAAGTTGGGAGGCGCTGCTGTCCTACTGCCGCATCGCCATGTCCGAGCGCGAGACCGAGCAGTTCCGCATCCTGTTTCTCGACCGCAAGAACGTGCTTATCGCCGACGAGGGCGCTCGAGCTCAACGCTTCGGCGCTCATCCTCGTGCACAACCACCCCTCGGGCGATCCGGAGCCGTCGGCGGCCGACATCGACATGACCGCCCGCATCGCCGAGGCTGCCGGGGTGATGGGCATCGCCGTGCACGACCATCTGATCGTCGGCAAGGGCCGCGAGCTCAGCTTCCGCGCGCAGGGCTACCTCTGAGGCACCAGCCAGACCTCGACGCGGCGGTTGATCTCGCGTCCCCAAGCGGTGTCGTCGCAGGCGACAGGCATGAACGGCCCGAAACCCAGCGCACGCATCGCCACCCGTTCCCGGCCCGCCTGCAAGGCGGTGCGCTCTGCCGCGGCGTGCACAGCCTCGGCACGCTCCCGCGAAAGGGTGAGATCAGCCTCGGGCGCACCGGTCGCGTCGGAGAAACCGACGAAGAGCAGTTCCTGTCCATCGAAGCGCCCCGCCGCGATCGCCGCGCTCAGCAGGCGAAGTCCGGCGCGCGCCTGCGGGTCGGGTTCGCCCGGGTCCTCGCCGAACCGCAGCGCGAGCGGCAGCCGTGCGCCGCCCGCAATCTTCTCCAGAAGCCCCTTCAGCCGCTCCAGCCCGGCTGCACCTTCAGCCGCGCGAATCGCCGCGGCCAGCCGCGCCCCGTTTGCGCCGAGCGGAACCGGGTCGAGCCCCAGCCCGACAAAGCCTGCAGACGTCACGATGGCCTGTGCCTCGGCACTCTCGCTCCATGCGAGGAAGGCGCGCGCCAGCAGCGGCAGCCTCCGCCCCGGCAGGTAGAGGCGCAGCACGGTGGTCAGCGGGTAGTCTCCCGAACGCAGCGTCTCGGACCGCGGTTCCACCGCCGCGCCGCAGGACCCGCCCAGCGCCAGCGGCACCGCCGGGCCCTTGGCCGACAGCCGGATCAGCCCCAGCGCCAGCGGATCGGCGGCAACAGCCGCACCGAGCTCCGCGGCGGCGGCCGGCCGCGTCGCCGGGGCCGCCGGTCGTGCCGGCGTCCGGCCCGGCCCGGAAAGCGGCGCGGGCAGCACCGCCTCCGCCCCGTCGCGCCGTGGAGGCAGGAATAGATGGATCGGCGCCTCGCGCCCGCCCAGCGCCGACCAGCTGAAGGCGGTGCCCTCAAGCACCCGCGCGAGGTCGCCGAGCGCGGCCACCCTCAGCGGGTTCTCTGGCGCCACCACCGCGGCCAGCGCGTCGTAGCCGAGGATCCGGCTCTGAGCGGGCCGCGTCAGATCGCCGAGCCCCGCCTCGCTCAGCATCGCCGCCTCGCGGGCGCTGGCCGGACGCACCGCAAGGGCGATGTCGGCTTCCTCGGCCAGCAGATCGGCGATGCCCTCGGCG
>PHEG01000283.1 GCA_002842835.1 Alphaproteobacteria bacterium HGW-Alphaproteobacteria-2
GCGAGGTTGGTGAGCGCGTTCACCGGCTCCGCCCAGTAGGAATGATCGGTGCGCTCGCAATAGGCGATCACACTGCGCGTCAGCCCCTCGCCTGTCATGACTGTCTCCTGTCGTGCGTCAAGGCACTCGGCCGTGCCGGTCGGACGGGTGGTTGACCCCGTCCGTCCAGGGGATTTCCCCCAGATCACGCGGGTTCACCCCCTCGATGCAGCCGAGGTTGATGCCGAACTCGCGCGGGTTCGAGCGCCGCCGGTGATGCGTGTAGATGCCGCAGATGCGGCAGAAGTAATGCTCGGCCGTGTGCGTGCCCCACTGGTAGAGCGCCAGCGCGTCGGCGCCCTGAAGCAGCTCGATCCCGTCCTCGGGCGCACTGACCGTCGCCGCCCCGCGACGGCGGCAGAACGAGCAGTCGCAGCGCCGCGCCGCCGCCAGCCCCCCGGCAAGCCGCACCCGCAGCCGCACCGCCCCACAATGGCAGGAGACCTGCACACTCTCGCCTAGCTGCTCCATGGCCCCCTCCGGCGCGGCACCCTAGGCACCCGGGTGTAGCGGCTCGGCGCGACGGCCTCCGGGTGCGGTGGCACGCCGTGGGTGCGCGCCCAGAAGGCCGGGCCGCCGAGCCGCAGGAACACCGGCAGCATCAGCACCAGCCCGGCGAGAAACCCGCCCGCATGCGCCCAGTAGGCCACGCCGCCGCCATCCATCGACGTCACCGCCCCGCCCAGCACCTGAAAGGCGAACCACAGCCCCAGCATCACCCAGGCGGGCAGGCTGAAGACGCGGACAAAGATGACGAGGAAGAAGAGCATGTCGATGCGCGCCCGCGGGAAGAGCAGCAGATACCCGCCCATCAGCCCGGCAATCGCCCCCGAGGCCCCCACCATCGGCACCGGCGAGGCCGGGTCGGCGAGATATTGCGCCAGCCCCGCCACCACGCCGCTGCCGAGATAGAAGGCGAGAAAGCCCAGATGGCCCAGCGCATCCTCCAGATTGTCGCCAAAGATCCAGAGAAACAGCATGTTCCCCGCCAGGTGCAGGAATCCGCCATGCAGGAACATCGAGGTCAGCAGCCCGTGCCAGCCCTCGCCCGCCGCGACCTGGCGCGGCACCAGCGCCCAGGCATCGAAGAACCGCTCCAGCGCGCGCGGCTCGTCGAAAAGCGGCCAGTAGGCGGCGAAGATCAGCACATTGGCGGCGATCAGCAACCAGCCGACATAGGGCCTGCGCCCCGAAGGATTGTGGTCGCGGATCGGGATGAGCACGGGCGCGGGCCTCCGGTCTGGCGCGCACGCAGGCTCGCCGATGGGTCGAAGTGCGTCAAGGCCGCCTCAGCCCGCGCCGCCCGCCACCAGCAGCGCCGCGTTACCGCCCGAGGCGGTGGTGTCGATGCACAGGTGCCGCTCGGTGAAGAGCCCCTGCATCACCCCCTCCTCGACGATCAGCGGCACGAGCGGCCCGTCACGCCGCGCCAGAGCCTGCCGATAGGAGCGCGCCATGGCCGCATCGCCCCACCAGAGCACGGCATCCAGCGGTGAAAGCCGCTCCAGCGCATCGGGCGCGAGCCGCCCGGCCACGTCACCGCCCGGGCAGACCATAAGAGGCGCCGAGCCAGCCGCCTCGGCCTCCGCCGCCTGACGACGCGCCGCCCCCAGCCCCGGCCCGAGGCACAGCACCCGGCCACGCGGGTGGAGCGACAAGCGGTTCGATTCGCCCGTCGGCCCGGGCATGTCGCGGGTCGAGAGCGCATGGTCGGCGAGGCTCAGCCCCTTCAACGCCGCCTCCACCGCGTCCTCGGGGGCGGCCTGGGTTTCCTCCGCCGCCAACCCGGGCACGGTCCGCGCGGTGAAGCGCGGCACGTAATGCGGCCCGCCAGCCTTCGGGCCGGTGCCCGAGAGCCCCTCGCCGCCGAAGGGCTGGCTGCCCACCACCGCGCCGATCTGGTTGCGGTTGACGTATGTGTTGCCGACGCGGATGCGCTCCACCACCTGCTGCACGCGGTCGTCGATGCGGGTGTGCAGCCCGAAGGTCAGCCCGTACCCGGTATCGTTGACGCGCTCGATCACCCGGTCGAGGTCGGCCGCGCGATAGGTGGCCAGATGCAGCACGGGGCCGAAGATCTCATCACCCAGATCCTCGATGCCGCACACCGCGATCACCGTGGGGCCGACGAAATTGCCGGTGTTGGGCACGGGCAGCTCCTTCAGCACCCGGCCCTCGGCGCGCGCCTTGTCCACATGCGCCACGATGCGCGCGCGCGCCTCGTCGTCGATCACCGGGCCCACGTCGGTGGACAATTCCCAAGGGTTGCCGAGGCGCAGTTCCTCCATCGCACCGAAGAGCATCTCGCGCACCACCGGCGCCACGTCCTCCTGCACATAGAGACAGCGCAGGGCGGAACAGCGCTGGCCCGCGCTCTGGAACGCCGAGGCAAGGATGTCGCGCACCGCCTGTTCGGGCAGCGCGGTGGAATCGACCACCATCGCGTTGAGCCCGCCGGTTTCCGCGATCAGCGGAGCCTCGGGCGGCAGGGACCCGGGCATCGGATGTCAGCGCCGCACCCACCGTGCCGCCCTCGCCGGGCAGCAGTTGCAGCGCCGTGGCGGGCACGCCCGCGGCATGCAGCAGCCTCACCGCCTCATGCGCAACGATGGGCGTCTGCTCGGCGGGCTTGGCCAGCACCGCATTGCCCGCCGCCAGCGCCGCCGTCACCTGCCCGGTGAAGATCGCCAGCGGGAAGTTCCAGGGCGAGATGCAGGCGAAGATGCCGCGCGCCGGGTGTGGCTGATCGGTCTGAGTGGCGTAGTAGCGCAGGAAATCCACCGCCTCGCGCACCTCCCCCACGGCGTCGAGTTGCGACTTGCCCGCCTCGCGCGCCACGATGGCGAAGATCTTGCCGAAATTCTCCTCGTATAGGTCCGCCGCGCGGTTCAGCACCTCGGCGCGTTCGGCGGGGCGCGCGCCTCGCGCGGCTCTGCCCCCGCGGTCTCGCCCGCCAGGATCGGCCCGGCCTCGAAGACCGTCGCGCGGAAGGGCGCGCGCGCTGCCTCGATCGCGGCCAGGTCGCGCGGGTCGGTCAGATCCCAGCCGCGCGCGTTGCGTCGCCCTTCGCCGAAGATAGCCGAGGGGTGCGCAATGGCCGGGTTGGGGGCCTCACCGAGGATGCCCTCCACCGCCTCGAACGGGTCGCCCGCCACCACCTCGGGCGGCACACCCTCGTCGAGCACCTGGTTGACGAAGGACGAATTCGCGCCGTTCTCCAGCAGCCGGCGCACCAGATAGGCCAGCAGGTCGCGGTGCGCGCCGACCGGCGCATAGATGCGGCAGCGCGTGCCCTCGCCGGTGAGCACCAGATCGTGCAATCGCTCGCCCATGCCGTGCAGGCGCTGGAACTCGAAGGCGTCGCGGTCGTCCGCCATCTCGAGGATCGCGGCCACGGTATGGGCATTATGGGTGGCAAACTGCGGATAGATGCGCCCGGTCATGCCCAGCAGCTTCTTCGCGCAGGCGATGTAGCTGACATCGGTGGCGGCCTTGCGGGTGAAGACCGGGAAGCCCGGAAGCCCCAGCACCTGCGCGCGCTTGATCTCGGTATCCCAGTAGGCACCCTTCACGAGCCGCACCATGATGCGCCGGTCGAGCGACCCGGCCAGCGCATGCAGCCAGTCGAGCACATGCGGCGCACGCGGCCCGTAGGCTTGCACCACCACGCCGAAGCCGTCCCATCCGGCGAGCGACGGATCGCCCAGCACCGCCGCGATCACGTCGAGGGAGAGGTCGAGCCGGTCGGCCTCCTCCGCGTCGATGTTGAGCCCCATGCCCGCGGCCTTCGCTGCCTGCGCGAGGCTGAGGAGCCGCGGTGCCAGTTCCGCCATCACCCGGTCACGCTGCCCCAATTCGTAGCGCGCGTGCAGCGCCGAGAGCTTGACCGAGATGCCGGGGTTCAGCCGGATGTCGCCCTTGTCGGCCGCCTTGGCCAGCGTTGCGATGGCGGCGGCATAGGCGGCATGGTAGCGCCGCGCGTCGGCGTCGGTGCGCGCCGCCTCGCCCAGCATGTCGTAGGAATAGCTGTAGCCCTTGGCTTCCATGCCGGCGGCACGGCGCAGGGCACCCTCCACCGTCTCGCCCAGTACGAACTGCCGCCCCATCTCGCGCATGGCGCGGCCGACGGCGGTGCGGATAACCGGCTCGCCCAGCCGGCGCACCGCGCCGCGCAGCACGCCGGCGATGCCCGGCTGATCGTCGTCGAGCACGCGGCCCGTCAGCATCAGCGCCCAGGTCGAGGCATTGACCAGCGGCGAGGACGAGTGCCCCATGTGCCGCCCCCAGTCCGAGGGCGCGATCTTGTCCTCGATCAGCGCATCCATCGTCTCGGCATCGGGCACACGCAGGAGCGCCTCGGCGAGGCACATCAGCGCGATGCCTTCTTCGGTGGAAAGCCCGTATTCGGCGAGGAAGACCTCCATCAGCCCGGGCCCCGCGGTGCCGCGGATGCGCGCCACCAGCCCCGCGCCGCGCGTCGCGATGCGCGCGCGGGTTTCGGGCATGAGCCCGGCCCCGGCGATCAGGCGGCGCAGCACGGCGCCCTCGTCGGGCAGGGTGTCGGCGCGCAGGCCAGCGCGAATTGCATCGAGCGAGTCGGTCATGGCGTCCTCCGGTTGGCATGCAGGATAGCAGCCCGCGTCACGGAGGGCTTGGCCGAATTCGCGCAATATGCGAGAGAATGACCTCCATATGAGAACGATAGCAGGCGATATGACTGACAGGAACCCTGATCTGGATCGTTTCGACCGCAACATCCTCGCGGTTCTGGCGATCGAGGGCCGCATCACCGTCACCGAACTCGCAGCGCGCGTGGGGCTGTCGAAATCGCCCACCCAAGCGCGGATGCGCCGGCTCGAGGCGATGGGCGCGATCCGCGGCTACCGCGCGATGCTCGACGCGGTGAAGCTGGGGCGTGCGCATGTCGCTTTCGTCGAGGTGAAGCTCTCGGACACCCGCGCGGCGGCACTCGATGCCTTCAACAAGGCGGTGGCGAAACTGCCAGAGGTGGAAGAATGTCACATGATCGCGGGGAGTTTCGACTATCTGCTGAAGGTGCGCACCCGCGACATGCCCAGCTACCGCCGCGTCATGGGCGAGAAGATCTCGGCCCTGCCGCATGTGGCGCATACCTCGACCTTCGTGTCGATGGAGGCGGTGAAGGACGAGGCGTTCTAGGGGCTCTGCCCCGCCGCGGCTACGCCGCGACTC
>PHEG01000284.1 GCA_002842835.1 Alphaproteobacteria bacterium HGW-Alphaproteobacteria-2
GTGGGCCTTCCCGGTCAGCGCAGCCATGTCGTGACGCCGCCCCGTTCGGTAATCGACTTCGGTCAGCATCACCGCCGCCACCTCGTCGGTGATCGCGCCTGCCACGTCTTCGGGCGCCATAATGCGCAGTTCGTGATCTTTCCCCAGCGTGCGCAGAAGTCCTTCGGCCATGTAGAGGTCGGTTGGAAAGTTGCCTGAATCCGACAAAACCACCTTGCGCCCTGGGTTCAGCGCCAGCGCTGCGGCAAGCGCCTGATAGACCTTGATCGACAGCGTGTCACCCACGCTGACCGTGCCCGGTGCGGCGCCGATAAGGCGCCCGATCCGGTCGCCCAGACGGCGCGGCAGATCGATCCATCCGGCGCGGTTCCAGGCAGTGATCAGCATTTCGCCCCATTCGCGGGTTATGACCTGCTGTGCACGCTCCGCCGCGCCCCTCGGCAGCGGCCCCAGCGAATTGCCGTCGAGGTAGATCACCCCCTCGGGCAGATCGAAGCGGGCACGGGTGGCGGCGAAGTCGGTCATGCGCCGTCCCGCAGGCGGAAGCGCTGGATCTTGCCGGTGGCCGTCTTGGGCAGGGCCACGCAGAAGATCACGCGGCGGGGATATTTGTAGGGCGCGATCACAGCCTTCACATGGTCCTGCAAGGCCTTGACGAGGCTTTCATCAGCAGAAACTCCCTCGGCCAGGACCACATGCGCCTCGACGATCTGCCCGCGCTCCTCGTCGGGCGCGCCCACCACGGCGCATTCCAGCACCGCCTCGTGCTTCAGGAGCGCCGCCTCCACCTCGGGTCCGGCGATGTTGTAGCCCGCGGTGACGATGATGTCGTCGTTGCGCGCCGCGAAATGGAAATACCCCTCTTCGTCCTGCACGAAGGCATCGCCGGTGATGTTCCAGCCCTGCTGCACGTAACTCTGCTGCCGGTCGCCCGCAAGATAGCGGCAGCCCGTGGGCCCGCGCACGGCAAGCCGCCCCGGCGTGCCGCGCGGCAATTCTTTCATCTCCTCGTCCACGATCTTCGCCTGATAGCCCGTCACCGGCTTTCCGGTGCAGGCTGGGCGGTGATCCTCGAAACGGTTCGAGATGAAGATATGCAACATTTCTGTCGAACCGATGCCGTCGAGGATCGGCTTGCCGGTCTTCGCAATCCACTCCTCGTAGACCGGCCCCGGCAACGTCTCGCCCGCCGAGACAGCGGCGCGTAGCGACGAAAGGTCGGCCCCCTCTTCCATCGCCCTCAACATCACCCGGTAGGCAGTGGGGGCGGTGAAGCAAACCGTCGCACGGTGGGTCTCGATGATCTCGATCATGTTGGGCGGCGAGGCATTCTCCAGCAGCACCGCCGAGGCCCCGAAACGCAGCGGAAAGACCACGAGCCCGCCCAGCCCGAAGGTGAAGGCCAGAGGCGGTGAGCCCACGAATATGTCCGAAGGCTGCACATGTAGCACCTCCTGCGCATAGCTGTCGGCCATCAGCATCAGATCGCGGTGGAAATGCATCGTCGCCTTGGGCTCGCCCGTGGTGCCCGAGGTGAAGCCCAAAAGCGCAACGTCGTCGCGACCCGTCTTCACTGCCTCGAAGCGCACCGGTTTCGTCAGTGCCACCCGGTCGAGTTCGGCGTCGTGGTTGGCCGTGCCGTCGAAGCCGACCACCTGCTTCAGAAACCGGCTTTCCTTGGCACAGGAAACGATCTCGTCCGTCAGTCGCGTGTCGCAGAGAGCGAGCGAGACCTCGGCCTTGTCCACGATCTTGGCAAGTTCCCCGGCACGCAGCATCGGCATGGTGTTGATCGTCACTGCACCCGCCTTCAGCGCCCCCAGCCAGCAGGCCACCATTGCCGGGTTGTTGGCTGAGCGGATCAGCACCCGGTTGCCCGGCTTCACGCCATAGTCCTCGACCAGCGCGCGGGCGATTCGGTTCGTCCAGTCGGTCAGTTCCTTGTAGGTCCGCCGCCGACCGTTGCCGACCAGCGCCGTATGGTCGCCGAACCCTCTTTCCACGATGGCATCGGTCATTTGCACGGCGGCATTCAGATGGTCCGGGTAGTCGAAGCCGTCGAGCAGCAGCTCGGGCCACTGATCGTCGGGCGGCAGATTGTCCCGCGTGAAGCTGTCGACATGCGCGCTCGGCCCCAGTTTCATGGCTTCCCCCCCTGTTCGGCCAGCGTCTGCCGGGCGATCACCACCTTCTGCACGTCGCTCGCGCCCTCGTAGATGCGCAGTGCCCGGATCTCGCGGTAGAGCCGCTCGACCACCGAGCCCTTGCGCACCCCGTCGCCGCCATGCAGCTGCACCGCCGCGTCGATCGCCTTCTGCGCCTCTTCGGTGGCGTAGAGCTTGGCCATCGCCGCCTCGCGGGTGACGCGCGCCGCGCCCATGTCCTTGGCCCAAGCCGCACGATAGGTCAGCAGCGCCGCTGCATCGACCGAGAGCGCCATGTCGGCCAGATGCCCCTGCACCATCTGCAACTGATGCAGCGGCGCACCGAAGAGATGTCGTTCCTGCACACGCGCCAGC
>PHEG01000285.1 GCA_002842835.1 Alphaproteobacteria bacterium HGW-Alphaproteobacteria-2
GGCGCGGCAGATGAACCCGCGCGGCCATAC
Organism: Alphaproteobacteria bacterium HGW-Alphaproteobacteria-2; assembly: GCA_002842835.1. Taxonomy (GTDB): domain Bacteria; phylum Pseudomonadota; class Alphaproteobacteria; order Rhodobacterales; family Rhodobacteraceae; genus PHEG01. The sequence continues at coordinate 31 of PHEG01000285.1, forward strand.
CCGGCTGCCGCGCTATGCGCGCGGCAAGCGCGGGCAGGTCGTCGCGGTGCGCGGCCATCACGTCTTTCCCGACCGCGCCGCACATGGCGAGAGGGAGGCGGCGGAATGGCTCTATGGCGTGGCATTCGAGGGCGCCGTGCTTTGGGGGGAGGATGCCGAGCCGGGGCTTACGGTGACGCTCGACGCTTGGGAGAGCTATCTTGAGCCGGTCTGATACCACTCTGCCTGCTGGGCCAGAGGACGAACCGGCGTTCTTCGCCCCTTGGCAGGCACGCGCCTTCGCGCTGACCGTGCATCTGCATGCCCGTGGGCTCTTCCCGTGGGAGGCCTGGAGCGCGGCTTTGGGCAGGCGGCTGGCTGCCGAGCAGGGCCATATCAGGCCACAGCCCTCCGGGACGGAAGAAGAGGCGGAGGCCTATTTCGTGGCCTGGGTCGCGGCGCTGGGCGAACTGCTGGCCGAGCGCGGCATCGCGGGCGAGGCCGAGATCGCCTCGATGGCAGGCGCCTGGCAGGCCGCCGCGCGGGCTACACCCCATGGTCAGCCCATCACGCTCGATCGCGCCGAGGGCTGAGAGGCCGCGCTGAGATCAGCCTGCGGCGCGGCGCGGCTCGGGGCGTTCGGCCTCTGCCGGGCTTTCCGGCCCGGGCCAGCCCAGAAGGTGCAGAAGCTGCGCTGCGGCTTCTGCACATTCGTCTCGCGGCGGGCGGGCGTTGCTGCGCATCGGCCCCTCCATCCCCGTGGCCAGCCCCTCGGCGATCAGGGCCTCGTGCAGTGCCTCCACCCGGCGCGGCGGCAGCACGATGCCACGCTCGATCAGCCGGTTGCAGATGTAGTTGATCCCCTCCTGCGGCTTCGGCGTGCCGCGGCGGTTGATGACGGGCGTCAGCGCCCGGCGCTCCACCCATGCTGACAGCCGGTCGATCGGGTCGGGGCGGCGGCGCGGCACCGGGAAGATATGAACCGGGCGGCCGGTCGCTGCGGCCTCTGCCAGCATCGACTCGCTCTCGCCGGTGACGACAAAGGCATCTGCGGTGCGCAGTGCCTCCAGCAGGGGTGCGCGGTCGGGGTTCTCGGAATAGGCATGGAAGACCACGTCGGTTCCGCCCAGGCTGGCTCGCAGCGCCCGCTCGGCCTCGGCCCCGGTGCGCCGCGAGGTGACGACAAAGATCTCCGCCTCCACCGGATCGGCCAGCGCGCGCAGTTGCGCGGCCAGCTTCTCTGCCGTGGCGGGGCCGAAGGCGTGGCTGCGCGAGGCGCCGCCGACCAGCGCCACCAGCCGCCGCTTCGCCCCCTTGCCAGGCGTGGCCGGAGCATTGGCGAGGTCGGCGATCACGCCGCGGTTGGTGGGCAGCAGCGTCTCGATGCGCCGCGGGTGATGCACCAGCCGGTAGTGGCGGCAGGCGATGGAGACATCCTCGGCCTCCTCCGCGGGCCCGCCGCGGCGACCGAGTGTGACCACCCGTGTCCGCCCGCCGCTCGCCCGGCCGATGAAGCGCGCCACATGTCCGCCGAGCCAGCCCGAGCCGATCACCATGTCGGGCCAGGCTCTGGCCTGCGGCAGGAAGCCGGGTACACTGCCCGTGATCCGCGCGCGGATCAGCGCCGCGGCCGCGCCCGCCGGTTTCTTAGGCAGCGCCACGGTCTCGAACGGCCAGCCGAGCGCGCCCGCGAGGTCGCGCGCCTGAGTGTGATGGCCGGTCTTGTAATGATCGAGCACCCAGACTTTCGGCACCTCATGGAGCGCCGCTCCCCCCTGCCACTGGCGCGCCAGCCGTGCACCGCGGAAGACGAGCAACTGCCAGTGCACGCCCGGGTGGCGCACCGCCGCCGCCGCCATCTGCTGATACCACCAGAGTGGGTCGCGCCGGTGCAGACCGCGTTCGACATCGCCGCGCAGATCGACCAGCACCGAGAGCACCTTGCCCGCACGGCGGAAGAGCGCCTCTAGGGTCCAGGTCGCATCCCAGTCGGGCAGGGCGGAAAGATAGCCGTCGCAGATCACCGCATCGGATATCTCGCCGCGCGCCACTTCCAGTCGCAGGTCTGCGGGTGCCAGCCGTGTCAGCGCGCCGGGCTCCAGCGTGGCGCGCAGGCTCTCGTCGCCGGCATGGCCGAGATAGGCAACCTGCCCGCGTCCCGCCGCATCGAGCAGCCCTCGCACCTCGGCCAGGCGCGTGCGTGCGGGGCCGGGGGCGGTCTCGGGCGCGGCCTCGAAGGCGGCGCGCGCCTCGGCATGGCGCGGACTGGGGCGTGTGTCATCGAAGACGAAGAACCCGGCGGCATCCGCCTCGCGCTCCATCGCGGGCCAGAGGTCGCCGGTGGGGTTCGCCTGATAGACGTACTGCCCCGGAACCGGGCGCCAGGGCTGCTTGTGGATCGTGGTGAAATGCACGCAGTGGCTGGTGTCGGGGTTGTATTCCACGTCGCGGGCGTTCCAGCCGCCGTCGATCTGCCCCCAGAGCCCGGGCCGCGCGAGCCCCGC
>PHEG01000286.1 GCA_002842835.1 Alphaproteobacteria bacterium HGW-Alphaproteobacteria-2
CGACGCACTGCGCGCCCAGGTCGATGCGCTGTCGAAGAAGGTCGAGGCCGGTTCGGCCGACAAGAAGAAATTCGTCCAGTCGGGCGGCACCGGCATCGAGCTGAAGCTCTCGGGCCAGGTCAACCGCGGCGTGCTGCTGACGGATGACGGCGACGACAAGGAAACGTTCTTCGTCGACAACGACAACTCCTCCACCCGCTTCCGCTTCACCGGTTCGGGGAACATCAACGAGGACGTGAAAACCGGGATCGTCGTCGAGGTGCAGTTCGAGTCGAACTCCACCGCTTCGGTGAACCAGAACAGCAAGTCCGCCGGTCCGAACAACTTTACCGAGCGCAAGCTCGAGTGGTACATCGACTCCAAGACCTTCGGTCGGTTGACCGTCGGCCAGGGCGACATGGCCTCGAACGGCACGTCGGAAGTCGATCTGTCGGGCACCGGCGTGATCGCCTACTCGGCGGTCGGAGATACCGCGGGCGGCATCCTGTTCTTCGACGATGGCTTGGCCAACGCACTGTCCACCACGACAGTCAACGGTCGTTTCAACAACCTCGACGGCCTCTCGCGTCAGGACCGCGTGCGCTACGACACGCCGAGCCTGGCCGGGTTCAGTGCGTCCGGCTCCTGGGGCGATAACGGCCGCTGGGACGCCGCGCTGCGCTATGCCGGTGAATTCGGTGCGTTCCGGGCCGAAGGTGCCGTGGCCTACTCGAACAACCAGAACGATGATGACCTCATCAACGGGTCCGTTTCGGTACTGCACAAGGATACGGGCCTCAGCCTGACCTTCGCCGCGGGCGAGGAGCAGGACGCGAACGAGCGCAGCTTCTACTACATCAAGGGTGGCTGGCAGACCAAGGCTCTGACCCCGCTCGGCAAGACCGCCTTCGCGATCGACTACTTCGAAGGCGAGAGCGACGTGCAGGGCTGGGAGTCGATGTCGTATGGTGCGGCGATCGTGCAGAACATCGACCGCGTGGGCACCGAACTCTACATCGGTGGTCGGGTGTATGAGTCCGACGAAAACGCTGTTGGCGTCAACTTCGACGACATCTACGCCGTCCTGGTCGGCGCGCGCGTCAAGTTCTGATCCGGTGCCTGTGCACGCGTGAACAGGGGGTGCGCCGCCGCGGTGGCGCACCCGTCTCCGGCGAAGCCGCGCCGGTTGACAGCAGCAGCCACCGGCAATATCCGAATGGCCGACGGGGCATTGCCTGCGCATCGGCAGTAGCGAGGGACACCATGATCAGACTGACGAAACCGCGCGTTGCCGTTGCCGGCCTTCTGCTTCTGGCGGTCACGCTCTCTGCCTGCGGAACAATGGAGCCGATCGAGGTGGACGAGATTTCGCGGCCCGACGAGCTTCCCGCCGGGAGCGGCCTGCTGACCAAGGAAGAGGGCGAGCTCGTCTACGAGCTCTGAGCCCGGGCGCTCATTCCCACCAGCGGTCGATGGCGGCGATATCGTCGTCTGACCATCCGAAGTGGTGCGCGAATTCGTGCACGAGTATGTGTGCGACGAGGTCTTCCAGCGCCACGTCGCCGCGCTCCAACCATTCCTCCAGGATCGCCCGGCGGTAGAGCCAGATCGCATCCGGCCCCTCGGGCTGGTCGAAGACCGATTTCTCGGTCAGCGGGATGCCGTCGTAGAGCCCGGTAAGATCGAAGGCATCGTCGATGCCCAGATCGGCCAGCACCCCGGGCGGCGCCAGATCGGCGACCCGGATCGCCACCGCACGCGCCAGGTCGCGGAACGGCTGGGGCAGGCGTTCGGCCACCCGCGCGGCCATCTCGGCCAGATCGTCCTCGCCCGGCGGCAGACCGTATCTGCGCATCGCGCCCTCCGTCTCCGGCCCCCCGTATGGACAATTCCGGGCCCCTGTGGAAGAGACCGCGGCGAGGAGAGCCGCCCATGACCGTCACCCGCTTCGCCCCGTCGCCCACCGGCTGGCTGCATGTCGGCAATCTGCGCACGGCGGTCTTCAACTGGCTGATCGCGCGGCAGGCGGGTGGCCGCTTCATCCTGCGCCTCGACGACACCGACCCGGAGCGCTCCAAGCCCGAATACGCCGCGGGGATCCGCGAGGACATGACCTGGCTGGGGCTGACCTGGGACCGCGAGGAACAGCAGTCCGCCCGGCTCGACCGCTACGCGGTGGCGGCGGAGCGGCTGCGCGCCTCGGGGCGCCTCTACGAATGTTTCGAGACCCCGACGGAGCTGGACCTCAAGCGCAAGAAGCTGCTTAACATGGGCCGCCCGCCGGTCTACGACCGCGCGGCGCTGGCGCTGAGCGAGGACGAGAAGGCGCGGCTCAGGGCCGAGCGCGGGCCGGGGCACTGGCGCTTCCTGCTCGATCACGAGCGCATCGAATGGGTGGACGGCATCCGCGGCCCGGTGTCGATCGACGCGGCGAGCGTGTCGGACCCGGTGCTGATCCGCGCCGACGGGCAGGTGCTCTATACCTTCGCCTCGGTGGTGGACGACATCGAGATGGAGGTGAGCCACATCGTCGCTGTCGAAGCGGCTGGGCACGCTGGCATTGCGCGACCTGCGCACGCGCGGGGTGGAGCCGATGGCGCTGCTCTCGCTCATGGCGAGGATCGGCTCCTCGCAGCCGGTGGAACTGCACGACCGCCCCGAGGACCTGCTGGCGGGCTTCGACCTCGGCACCTTCGGGTCGGCCCCCACCAAGTTCGATGTGGAAGACCTCTTCCCGCTGACTGCCCGGCTCAACGCCGCTCGGCCCTACGGGCAGGTGGCCGAACGGTTGGCGGGCCTCGGCGTGCCCGACGACATGGCACCGCGCTTCTGGGAGGTGATGCGCGAGAACATCACCGTGCTGGACGACCTGGAGGCGTGGTGGGCGCTCTGCCGCGACGGGGCGGTGCCGGAGATTGCCCCGGAGGACGCCGGTTTCGTGGCCGAGGCGCTGCGCCTGCTGCCGCCGCCGCCCTGGGGCGAGATGGCCTGGGCCGACTGGACGGCGGCGGTGAAGGCCGCCACGGGCCGCAAGGGGCGGGCGCTCTTCATGCCGCTGCGCAAGGCGCTGACGGGGCGCGAGAGCGGCCCCGACATGGCCGCGCTGATGCCGCTGTTGCAACGGCCCCCGACCGCCTGACGCTCAGGGCAGGCTCGCTGCGATGGCCGCTGCTGCGGCGCGCGGGTCCACCGCACGGGTGACGGGGCGACCGACCACGATGTGATCGGCTCCGGCCGCGATGGCCTCGGCGGGTGTGGCCACCCGCTTCTGGTCGCCCATCTCGGCCCCCGCGGGGCGCACGCCGGGGGTGACGATCAGCCGACCCGCCGCCTCGGGCAGGGCGCGGATCGCCGCCGCCTCCTGCGGCGAGGCGATCACCCCGTCGGCCCCGGCGGCGAGCGCGCGCGCCGCGCGCTCCACCGCCAGATCGGCGACGTCCCCCGCACGCATCAGCCCGGCGTCGAGATCGGCCCGGTCGAGCGAGGTGAGGATCGTGACCGCCAGCAGCTTCAGCCCCCTCCCGCCGCGCCCCTCGGCGGCAGCGCGAACCACATGCGGGTCGCCATGCACGGTGAGGAAGTCGAGGTCGAACTGCGCCAGCCCGCGCACCGCGGCCTCGATGGTGGCGCCGCCGGTCAGCATCCCCAGCCCGATCTTGTAGAACGAGACGGCATCGCCCAGCCGCTCGGCCAGCGCGAGCCCTTCGGGGGCGTTGGGCACGTCGAGGGCGACGATCAGGCGGTCATCGGCGGTCATCTGCTCCTCCTTCTGCCTGCGTCTCTAGGGCGCAGCGGGCCGCGCGGCAAGGGCGTGATCACGCTCTTGCGAAGGCTGCGATGGCCTCCCAAGTAAACCGCAAGACTTGCGAGGGCGTGCCGCCGGGCGGGCGCCGGATCGACGAGGGCTTGAACAGGAGAGACCGATGAACATCGAGAAGTTCACCGAACGCGCGCGGGGCTTCCTGCAGGCGGCGCAGACCATCGCCATGCGCGAGGAACATCAGCGGGTGATGCCCGAACACCTGCTGAAGGCGCTGATGGACGACGATCAGGGCATGGCCGCGGGGCTGATCGGCCGCGCCGGCGGTGACGCGAAACTGGTGCGCGCGGGCGTCGAGGCGGCGGTCGGCGCTGGAGGCGGGCAAGGTGACGCCGCAGGCGCTCAACGAGGCGATCAACGACCTGCGAAAGGGGCGCACGGCCGACAGTGCCTCGGCCGAGGAGGGATACGAAGCGCTGAAGAAATACGCCCGCGACCTGACGGAAGCGGCGCGCGAGGGCAAGATCGACCCGATCATCGGCCGCGACGAGGAAATCCGCCGCGCCATGCAGGTGCTCAGCCGCCGGACGAAGAACAATCCTGTCCTGATCGGCGACCCGGGCGTCGGCAAGACGGCGATTGCCGAGGGCCTCGCGCTGCGCATCGTCAATGGCGACGTGCCCGAAAGCATCCGCAACAAGAAGCTGATGGCGCTCGACATGGGTTCGCTGGTGGCGGGAGCCAAATACCGCGGCGAGTTCGAGGAGCGGCTGAAGGCCGTGCTGAACGAGATCACCGCCGCGGCGGGCGAGATCATCCTGTTCATCGACGAGATGCATGTGCTGGTCGGCGCCGGCAAGACCGAGGGCGCGATGGACGCCGCGAACCTCATCAAGCCCGCACTGGCGCGCGGCGAGCTGCATTGCGTGGGTGCCACCACGCTCGACGAGTACCGCAAGCACATCGAGAAGGACGCGGCACTGGCCCGGCGTTTCCAACCGATCCTGATCGAGGAGCCGAGCGTGGTGGACACGATCTCGATCCTGCGCGGGATCAAGGAGAAATACGAACTGCACCACGGCGTGCGCATCTCGGATGCCGCCCTCGTGGCCGCAGCACAGCTTTCCGACCGCTACATCACCGACCGTTTCCTGCCCGACAAGGCCATAGACCTGATGGACGAGGCGGCGTCGCGGCTGCGCATGGAGGTGGACAGCAAGCCCGAGGAGCTTGACGCACTCGACCGCGAGATCCTGCAAAAGCAGATCGAGGCCGAGGCGCTGAAGAAGGAAACCGACCAGGCCTCGAAGGACCGGCTTGCGAAGCTGGAGTCGGAGCTCGCCGGGCTCCAGGAAGAGTCGGCCACTATGACCGCCCGCTGGCAGTCGGAGCGTGATCGGCTGGCAGGGGCGCGCGACCTGAAGGAGAAACTCGACCGCGCCCGCGCGGAACTGGAGCAGGCCAAGCGCGAGGGCGATCTGGCTCGCGCCGGGCGGCTCGCCTATGGCGACATCCCCGAGTTGGAGCGCAAGCTGGCGACAGCCGAGGAAGCCGACGGGCGCGACCTGATGGTGGAAGAGGCCGTGGGCCCCGAGCAGATCGCCCATGTGGTCGAACGCTGGACGGGCATCCCGACATCGAAGATGCTGGAGGGCGAGCGCGAGAAGCTGCTTAAGATGGAGGAAGAGCTCGGTCGCCGGGTGATCGGCCAGCGCCAGGCTGTGACGGCGGTTTCCAACGCGGTGCGCCGGGCGCGGGCCGGATTGCAGGATCCTAACCGCCCGCTGGGCAGCTTCCTCTTCCTCGGCCCCACTGGCGTCGGCAAGACCGAGCTGACCAAGGCGCTGGCCGAATATCTTTTCGACGACGAGCACGCGATGGTGCGCATCGACATGAGCGAGTTCATGGAGAAGCATTCGGTCGCGCGGCTGATCGGCGCGCCGCCGGGCTATGTCGGCTACGACGAGGGCGGCGTGCTGACCGAGGCGGTGCGGCGCAGGCCCTATCAGGTGCTGCTCTTCGACGAGGTAGAGAAGGCGCACCCGGATGTCTTCAACGTGCTCTTGCAGGTGCTCGATGACGGGGTGCTGACCGACGGGCATGGCCGCACGGTGGACTTCAAGCAGACGCTGATCGTGCTGACCTCCAACCTCGGGTCGCAGGCGCTCAGCCAGTTACCCGAGGGGTCGGATGCCGCGGCGGCGAAGCGCGACGTGATGGAAGCGGTGCGCGCCCATTTCCGGCCCGAGTTCCTCAACCGGCTCGACGAGATGGTGGTCTTCGACCGGCTGACGCGCG
>PHEG01000287.1 GCA_002842835.1 Alphaproteobacteria bacterium HGW-Alphaproteobacteria-2
CGGCGCCAGGCGCCCGGGCTTCGGCGCCTCGGCCTTGCCGCGTGCCGGAGTGGTCTCGGGCTCGTCGTAGATGTTCTCGATCTCGATGAAACGGTTGCAAACGTTGCGCAGCGCCTCGGGCGTCTTCGCCTCGCCGATGCCGATGACGATGCGTCCCTGCTCGCGGATGCGCGAGGCCAGCCGGGTGAAATCGCTATCTGACGAGACCAGCACGAAGCCGTCGAAATGGCCCGCGTGCAAGACGTCCATCGCGTCGATGACAAGCCCGATGTCGGAGGCGTTCTTGCCCTTGGTGTTGGCGGTTTGCTGATGCTGCACCAGCCCCAGCTTCTGCGCCGTCTTCGTCCAGCCGGCAAGCTGCTGGCTCGACCAGTCGCCGTAGACGCGCCTCAGCCCCGGCTCGCCGTAAGTGGTCACTTCCTTCAGGATCGCCTCGGCGTAGCGCGCCGGTACGTTGTCGGCGTCGATCAGCACGGCGAGCAACGGCTTTCTCTCGATCATGTCCCCTCCGTCAGATCGCGGTACATCACCAGCGCATCCACATAGCCCTGTTCAGGGTGGCGGAAGGCGCCGGGCAGGCGGCCGACGACTGCGAAGCCTTGCGCGGCCCACGTGGCAATCGCTCGGGCGTTCGTCTCGACGACGAAATTGAACTGCATCGCCCGATAGCCCATCGCGCGCGCACGCGCCAGTGCGTCGCGCAGCATGCTGCGCGCCACGCCACGCCCCTGCGCCTCCGACGCGGTAACGAAGCCACAGTTGCAGACATGCGCGCCACCACCGCTCTGGTTGGGGCAGATGTAATAGGTGCCGAGCACCCTGCCCTCCTCTTCCGCCAGCAACGCATAGTGGTTGCCGGCGCACCAGTAGCCCAGCGCGGCCTCGCGCCCGATGTCCGGGTCCACCGCATAGGTGTCCCCGGCGCGGAACACCGGCTCGAGCATCGCCCAGAGAGTGTCCGCGTCATCGGCCGTGGCGGGGCGGAAGATCATGTGGGCAGGTTCGCTAACGGAGAAGGGATGGTGGGCGACCCTGGAATCGAACCAGGCGTGGGTCTCCCCGGCGGATTTACAGTCCGCTGCCGCACCTTGCAGCGCGTCGCCCGCGCCGGGCGCGCGGCCCGGCAAGGGCGGTGGATACTTTCCGCACCCCGGCGCGTCAACAGGAATCTCCCCCGGCTTGCGGAGCGCTGCGGCCAGGGGCATTGTCCGCCCCATGACCGAGCCGCGCGCCCGCAAACCCGCCCATGCCATCGCCCGCGAGCGCGCCCGCCGCGGCGCCGCGCGCGAGACGGTTTGGCTCTTCGGGCTGCATGCCGTGCGCGACGCGCTTCTCAACCCGCGGCGGCAGAAGCTCCGCCTCGTGCTCACCCGCAATGCCGCCGACAGGCTGACAGAGGCGGTGGCCGCGGCCGGGTTGGTGCCCGAGATCGCCGATCCGCGCCGCTTTTCCGTGCCGCTCGACCCGGGATCGGTGCATCAGGGCGCGGCACTCGAGGTACGCCCGCTCGACTGGGGCAATCTCTCGGAGGTCTGCGCGCCGGGAGCCGACGCCGCGCCCCTCGTGCTCTGCCTCGACCGGGTCACCGACCCGCACAACGTGGGCGCCATCCTGCGCTCGGCCGAGGTGTTCGGCGCGCGCGCGGTTATCGCGCCGCAGCGCCACGCCGCGCCCGAGACCGGCGCGCTGGCCAAGGCGGCATCGGGCGCGCTGGAACGCCAGCCCTATCTGCGCGTGCCCAACCTCGCCCGCGCGCTCGCAGCGCTGGCCGAGATGGGCTATGCCGCGATCGGCCTCGACGGCACGGGTGAGGCAACGCTTGCCGAGGCGCTGGCGGCACGCGCCGGGCGGCCCGTGGCACTGGTCCTCGGGGCCGAGGGGCCGGGGCTGCGCGCGCTCACCCGCGAGAGCGTGGAAGTGCTGGCGCGCATCCCGGCGGCGGCCAGCTTCGGCTCGCTCAACGTCTCGAACGCGGCTGCGGTGGCGCTCTATGCGGCGCGGCAGGCGGAATGATGCCAGACCCGCGCCCGGACACCTTTTAGTCACAAAAAAATGCAATCCTCTTGGAGAATCCGGCTTGTCCCCTACATGCTGGATTGGAAGCGCGAATTCGGAACCTCGTGCTTCACTTCACTGTCCCTCGTTCCGCACTGCGCCCGGGTTCGTCCCGGGCGCTTTTTCTTTTGCATGTGCAGACCCTTGGCACATTTCCCCAAAGCGACTAGGAGAAATTCATGACCACCGCCCCCACCAATAGCCTGCTGCGCGAGGTGCTGAACCGCTCCAAGGTCTTCGCCTGCGTCGGTGTTTCGCCCAATCCGGTGCGGCCGTCGAACTACGTCGCGCGCTACCTGTCGCTGAAAGGCTACCGGGTGATCCCCGTGAACCCCGGCCATGCGGGCGGGACGCTCTTCGGCGAGGAAATCCGCGCCAGCCTATCGGACATCCCCGCCGATGTGCGTGTCGATGTGGTGGACATCTTCCGCCGCTCCGAGGCGGTGCC
>PHEG01000288.1 GCA_002842835.1 Alphaproteobacteria bacterium HGW-Alphaproteobacteria-2
CGCTCGAGATCCTGGACGGCATCCATCACCCGCTCGGCCGCCTGCGCGTAGGCCGCGCGCGCGTCGAGCCCCGAGCCCGCCCAGGCGGGGCTGACCACGGTGACCTCGCCCTTGACCCCGTCGAGCACGGCGACGACCGAGGGGCGCATGAGCCGCGCATCCGGCAGGCCCAGCGGGTCGGGGTTGACGGCAGGCAGGTGCTCGACGAGGCGCACCATGTCGTAGCCGAGATAGCCGAAGAGCCCCGCCGCCGCCGCGGGCAGCCCTTCGGGCAGCACCACCCGGCTCTCGGCCAGCAGCGCGCGCAGCGCCGCGAGCGGGGGCAACTGCTCGGGCTCCCAAGCCGCCGGGTCGAAGCGCGCGGCACGGTTGATGCGTGCCTGCTGGCCGTGACATTCCCAGATCAGGTCGGGCTTCAGCCCGATGATCGAATAGCGCCCGCGCACCTCGCCGCCGGTCACCGACTCGAGCAGGCAGCTGTCTGGCCGCGCATTCGCGAGCTTCAGCATCAGCGACACGGGCGTGTCGAGATCGGCGGCGAGCCGGGTATAGACGAGCTGGTTCTGCCCGGCCTCCCAGCCATTGGCGAAGCTCTCGAAATCGGGTGTCAGGGGCACCGGCGCCTCTCAGGGCAGTTGTGTGTGGATTGCCTCGATCGCGGTGGCGTTGAGGCTGATCGGCAGGCTCTCGCGAAGCGCCCGGGCATAGAGCGCCAGCACATCCTCTCCCATGTCGATGCGCGCCCGCGCCGCAACCGAGCGCGCGAGCGCTTCGGTCTCCGGGTCGTTCGGCTGCGCCGGGACAACCGCTTCGGCGCGCAGGACATAGACCGCGCCCTCGGCCTCAACGACCGTCGTGGCGCCTGCCTTGTCCAGCTCGAAACCGGCATCGACGAGCGCGCGCGGCGCGCCTCCCAGCCGGTTGTTGCGCCTGAGCGGCCCCTCGGCCTCGGCCGTGAGCCCCAGCGCCGCGAAATCCTCGCCCGCCCCGAGCCGTGCGGAGAGCGTCTCGGCCAGCGCCCCGAGCCGTGCCGTGGTCTCGGCCTGCCGCCAGTCCGCCGCCACCTCCGCGCGCACCTCGCCGAGCGGGCGCAGCGCGGGCGGTGTCACCGCATCGACCCGGAGCGCGAAGAGCCCGCCGCCCTCCAGCGTGGCGAGTTCGGGGAAGTCGCCCGACCGGGTCTGCGCGGCGCGCTGGCGGAATTCCTCGAAGGCGGCGATGCCCTCGCGGCTCTCCGCGTCGAAGGTGATCCGCCCCAGTTCCATCGGCGTCTCGGCGGCGAGTTCCTCCAGCGTGGCACCCCCGGCCAGCAGGTCCTCGATCTGGTCGGTAAGCCCGTCCACCTGCCGCCGCGCCCGGTCGGCGGCAAGCTCCTGCGCCAGTTCCTCGCGCACCTCCTCGAAGGGGGTCCGGACCGCGTTGAGCACGGCGCTGACGCGGAAGAGCACCGGGCCCAGCGCGGTTTCCACCGGACCGGCGATGCCCGGCTCCTGCAGTGCGAAGACGGCGTCCGCCGCCGCCCCCTCCAGATCGCCGCGCGCCACCTCGCCGAGGCTCGCGTCCTCAGGCCCCAGATCACGCTCGGCCAGCAGATCCTCGAAGCTCGTCTCGCCTGCCTCCAGCGCCGCGCGGGCCACCTCCGCAGCGGCCGTGTCGCGGAATGCCAGCCGGTCCACGATACGCCGCTCCGGCAGGTCGTAGTCCGCAGCGCGCGCGGCGTAAAGGTCGCGCAGCGCCGCCTCGTCGATCTCCATCCCGGCGAGCAACATGTCTGGCGTGAGCCAGGCATGGGTGATCTCGCGCCGCTCAGGCGCGGTGAAGCGCTCGGGGTGCGCCGTGTGCCAGTCCGCAAGCTCGGCCTCGGTCGGCTCGGGCACCGGCGCATCAAGCATGTCCGCGCCGAGCCGCACCCAGGCGAGCCGCCGCTCCTCGGCAAGCCAGGCGACCAGGGTTTCCGCGTAGACAGGCGAGGGAGCGAGGCCCGCCGCGACGGCGCCCTGCAGCAGGTTGCGCGCCAGTTCGGCGCGCACCTGCTCCTCGAATGCGCCCGGGCGCAGGCCCAGCCGGTCGAGCGTGAAGGCATAGGCCTCGCGGTCGAACGATCCGTCGAGCCCCTGGAAGGCGCTCGAGCACCATCCGGTCGATGCCGAAGCTGCGCGCCTGCGCCATGCCGAAGCTCTGCCCCGTCTGCTGTTGCAGAGCCGCAAGCTGGTTTTGCAGCGCACGGGCATAGTCCTGGGTGGAAATCTCGGTCCTGCCCACCTTGCCCACGCTGCGCACGGACCCGCCGAAGTCACCGATGCCGAACCCGGCCAGGCCGATGATGAGCAGACCCAGAAGAACCCAGACCACGAGGTTAGAGACCTTCATCTTGCCGCCACGAGCCATGCCAGCCTCCCTCATGCGTGCCTAGCAGGCGTCTTAGTGGCTGGCGGGACGGGGGGCAAGCGGCGGCTCAGGGCCGGAACCCCGCCAGCCGCTCGAAGAGTGTGGCGATCCCCGCCCGGTCGGCGTTGGCAAAGGCGATGCGCAGCGCGCCCGCCGCCGCCGCGTCGCCCTCGGGGGCGAACATCGTGCCCGGCAGCACCAGAAGCCCGGCGCGCGCCAGAAGCCGCCGCGCCAGCGCGTCGGACGCCATCTCGAAGGGATGGCGGACATAGGCGAAATAGGCTCCCGCACCCAGCACCTCCCAGCCCGGCAGCGCCGCGAAGCCCGCCTCCACCGCGGTGCGCCGAGCGAGGATCTCGGCGCGCTCGCCCGCCAGCCACTGGCGCAGGTTTCCCATCCCCCAGAGCGCCGCGCGCTGGCCAAGCTGGTTCGGGCAGATGCTGACGGTATCGAGGAACTTCTCCACCTCGGCCAGCCGCGTTGGATGCGCGGCGATCGCCCCCACCCGGTGGCCGGTCAGCCGGTAGGCCTTGGAAAAGGAATAGAGATGGATCAGCACCTCCGCCCAGTCCGGTTCGGCAAACAGGCCGTGCGGCGCGTCCGACGCGGCGAGGAAGTCGCGGTAGGTCTCGTCGAGGATCAGTGCGATGCCATGCGCCCGAGCGAGCGCCGCGAACTCCGCGATCAGCGCGGGCGGGTATTCCACGCCGCCGGGGTTGTTGGGCGTCACCAGCACGATGGCCCGCGTGCGCGGCCCGATCAGTGCCGCCGCCGCCTCCGGGTCGGGAAGCAGGCCCGGCCCGGTGGCCAGCGGCACGGCGCGCACGCCCGCCATGTCGAGCCACATCTTGTGGTTGAAGTACCACGGCACCGGCAGGATTACCTCGTCGCCCGCATCGGCCAGCGTGGCGAGCGTGGCGCAGAACGCCTGGTTGCAGCCTGCGGTGATCGCCACCTCGGCCGCCGCCACCTGCCCGCCGTAGAGCGCCGATATCTCCGCCGCCAGCCGCTCGCGCAGCATCGGCAGGCCGAGCACCGGGCCGTAGAGATGCGCGCCGTCCTCCGAGAGCGCCGCCTCGGCGATGGCGCGGCGCAGCCCCTCGGGGGGCGGCGCCACGGGTGCGGCCTGCGAGAGATTGAGAAGCGCCATGCCCTCGGGCAGCGCCGTCTCGGCGAGCCAGCGGCGCGCCTCCATCACCGGGGGCGGCATCGTCGCCCCGATCCGATCCGCGATCCGCATCACATGCTCCCGCCCCGTTGCTTCAGCTTTCTTGAAATACGCCTGCGCCGCACGCAAGGACGTTGCGTCCGCCGTCTCACACCTGCCCTGGCAGCCAGAGCACGATGGCGGGGAAGGCCACGAGCAGAGCTATGGTGATCGCATCGGCGACGAAAAAGGGCATGACGCCCCGAAACACGTCCTGCACCGACAGTTCGGGGCGCACGCCCGCCACCACGAAGCAGTTGAGCCCGATGGGCGGCGTGATCAGGCAGAATTCGGCCATCTTGACGACGAGGATCCCGAACCAGATCGCGCACATCGGCCCCGACATGCCGAAGGCCGAGTCCTCGGCCGAGACGCCGATGCCGCCGTTGAGCGCCATCACCGCGGGGAACACGACCGGCAAGGTGAGCAGCAGCATGCCGATCGCGTCCATGAACATGCCCAGAACGGCATAGGCCAGCAGGATCAGCACCAGCGTCAACATGGGCGACTGGTCGAGCGAGGTGATCCAGCCCGAGAAGGCACGCGGCAGATCGGCGAAGCCGAGGAAGCGCACATAGATCAGCACGCCCCAGATGATGGTGAAGATCATTACCGACAGCTTCGCCGTCTCGATCAGCGCCTCCTTCAGTTCGCGCCAGCGCATGCCGCGCCAGAGGGCCATCAGGAAGACGACGAAGGCGCCGATCGCCCCGCCCTCGGTCGGCGTGCCCCAGGCATCGCCGCCGAAGGGGTTGTAGACGAAGAAGACGATGGTCACGACGACGAAGAGGATGGGCATCGCCGCGGGCAGGGCGGCGAAGCGCTGGCGCCAGGTG
>PHEG01000289.1:0-2500 GCA_002842835.1 Alphaproteobacteria bacterium HGW-Alphaproteobacteria-2
TCGCCGACTACCAGCGAGGTGAACTCCGTCACCGAGCGCTTGAAGCCCGGGGTCGAGGAATTGGCGATGTTGTCGGAAATCGTCGCCAGCTTCGTCGCGTTGGCGGCGAGCCCGGAGACGCTGGCGGCCAGCGAGGAAGAAATCGTCATGCTCTGCCCTTCTTTCGGAATGATGTCGGGCAGACTATCCGCGCGCCGCCTTAACGCGCGGCTAACGCATAAAATGCGGGGGAATTCTCAGCGCGGCGGTGGCCGGCGCAGCAGCGTGATTTCGAGGCGGTTGTTGCGTGGCGACATCGGAGGCTGCACCCCCGGCTGGCGCTCGCCCACGCCGGTCATGCGGTGGAAGCGCTGCGGCGCGAGCCCGGCATCCTGCAGGAGCAAACGCATCGCATCGGCCCGCGCGAAGGACAGCTCCCAGGAGGGATTGTCGCGCAGCACCACTGGGCGCGCCGCGACATGGCCCGCGACGGCGACCAGGTTTTTCACCTCGGCGAAGACTTCCGCGATCATGGCTGCGAGACTGCCCAGAACCGGCTGCGCCGTGGCGGCGCCCTCAACGAAGAGCGGCGCATCCTCGAGATCGCCGAGTTCCACGACCAGCCCCTCGTCGGTGATGCGCACGCGCACATGGCGCAGGAACGCCTCCTCGAGTTCGGACTCGCCGCCGCGGGCGATGAGCCTGTCGGCCAAGGCGTTGAGCTGCGCCGTTTCGCCAGCGTCGTCGGCGGTGTTCTGGGCCGGTTCGGGCTGGCGTACCGCGCCCTGCTTGCGCGCGGTGGCCGCGGTTCCGTCATGCACCAGCGCATCCTCGGCGAAGATGCTGTCGCCCGCAAGCACCCCTTCGCCGCCGCCCGAGACGCGGTTCACCGCGATCGTGGGGTTGAAATAGTCTGCGAGCCCCTTGCGCTGCCTCTCGGTGGTCGCGTTGAGCAGCCACATGAGAAGGAAGAAGGCCATCATGGCAGTGACAAAGTCGGCATAAGCGACCTTCCAGGCGCCTCCGTGATGTCGGCCGCCACCAGCCACGACCTTCCGGCGCCGGATGATCAGCGGCCGATCATTGGCTGACTTTGCCATGGCTCACCCCGTGCCGGGCCCCCGCCGGGCCCCCGCAGGAAGACCTAGTGCGCAGGAATGAAGCCCGGGTTAAGGCCGGTACCCCTCGGCGAGATCGGCGAGGATCGGGCAGTCGGGGCGCGCATCGCCCGCACAGGCCGAAACGAGCCCCGAAAGTGTGTCATGCAGCGAGCGCAACTCAGCGATCTTCGCCTCGATCCGCGCGAGATGCACCTCGGCGATGCGCTTCACGTCGGCGCTGGCGCGCCCGCGATCCTGCCAGAGCGCGAGCAGCCCGCGGCATTCCTCGATCGAGAAGCCGAGCCCCCGGGCGCGGGCAAGGAAGGCCAGACGGTGGATGTCGGCCTCGGCAAAGCGCCGGTATCCTGCGGAGTCGCGCGGCAGGCGGACCAGGCCGATCTGCTCGTAGTAGCGGATCGTCTTGGCGGGCAGCCCCAGCCGTTCGGCCACCTCGCCGATGGTCATGGCGCGAGGCCCCCCGCATAGCGCACGCCTGCTCCTGCAACGATCCGGCCGAGCGGCACCACCCGCTCGCCCGCCGCGGCGAGGAGCGCGGCCAGCGCCCCGGCGCGCTCCGGCTCCACCACGGCGATCATGCCGATGCCGCAGTTGAAGGCACGCAGCATCTCGTCCTCGGACACGCCGCCCGCCTGCGCAAGCCAGCGGAACACGCCCGGGCGCTCCCAGGCGGCGAGGTCCACCTCGGCACCCAGACCGGCGGGCAGCACGCGCGGCAGGTTCTCGGTGATGCCGCCACCGGTGACATGGGCGAGCGCGTGCACGCCCCCGGCCCGGATCGCCGCGAGCACCGGGCGCACATAGATGCGCGTGGGCACGAGCAGCGCCTGCCCCAGGCTCTGGCCCGCGTCCCAGGGGCAAGGTGCCGCCCAGCCGAACCCGGCGCGCTCGGCCACGCGGCGCACCAGCGAGAAGCCGTTGGAATGCACCCCCGACGAGGCGAGCCCCAGCAGCACATCGCCCTCGGCCACGCCCGCGGGCAGCCCCTGCCCGCGCTCCACCGCACCCACTGCGAAACCCGCCAGGTCGAAATCGCCGGCGGCATACATGCCCGGCATTTCGGCGGTCTCGCCGCCGATCAGCGCCGCCCCCGCCTCGGCGCAGCCTCGCGCGATGCCCTCGATCACGCGGGCGCCTTCCGCGACCGAGAGCTTTCCGGTGGCGAAATAGTCGAGAAAGAAGAGCGGCTCCGCCCCCTGGCAGACCAGATCGTTCACGCACATCGCCACCAGATCGGCGCCGATGCCGTCGAGTTCTCCGGTGTCGATGGCGATGCGCAGCTTGGTGCCCACCCCGTCGGTGGCGGCGACGAGCACCGGGTCGGCAAAGCCCGCCGCGCGCGGATCGAAGAGCGCGCCGAAGCCGCCGAGACCGTCCACCACGCCGGGCCGCGCGGTAGCCGC
>PHEG01000289.1:2505-3992 GCA_002842835.1 Alphaproteobacteria bacterium HGW-Alphaproteobacteria-2
CCCGCGCGTAAGCATCCCGGGCCGGGCCCGTAGCTCAATGGTCAGAGCAGAGCGCTCATAACGCTTAGGTTGGGGGTTCGAGTCCCTCCGGGCCTACCATCCCCGCTTTTCTTTAATTAATTATCAGATGGTTAGAGGGCATTTTGTCAAACCTCTGAAGCGGGTTTGACAATCTTCGTTCCGTTTTCGGTTCCGTCGTCCCGACTCCAGACGGCCTTCATGGCCGTCGGGCGAGCGCCAAGCGGCTGGCCGCTTCGGTGTAGGTGGTCACTTCCTTCAGGTTCTTGTGGCCGCTGAAGTTTCTCTTTCCAAGGGGTTGACTGCCTGTTTGAAAAGGGAGAGCCCCCGCCCGGACCTGCGTGCTTCACCCTGTTCATGTGGACAAAGAACACGTGAGGACGGATATGCTACGTCGAGAAACCCGACGGGCTTCCGACCACTTCGGTGCGGAGCGGGAATCGGCTTTCGGCCCCGCTCAGTAGACTACCACGCTGCGGATGCTCTCGCCCGCGTGCATCAGGTCGAAGCCCTTGTTGATCTCGTCGAGCTTCAGCGTGTGAGTGATCATCGGGTCGATCTCGATCTTGCCGTCCATGTACCAGTCGACGATCCTCGGCACGTCCGTGCGCCCGCGCGCGCCGCCGAACGCGGTGCCCTTCCAGACCCGGCCCGTCACAAGCTGGAAGGGACGGGTTGAAATCTCGGCACCTGCCGGTGCCACGCCGATGATGATCGACTGCCCCCAGCCGCGATGCGTGCATTCCAGCGCGTCGCGCATGACCTTGACGTTGCCGGTGCAGTCGAAGCTGTAATCGGCGCCACCGATCCGGTCGATGGGGGTCTTCGTCAGTTCGACGATCTCCTGCACGACGTTCTCGCAGTCCTTCGGGTTGACGAAATGCGTCATGCCAAAGCGTTCGGCCATCGGCTTCTTGGCAGGGTTCAGGTCCACCCCGATGATCATGTCGGCGCCCGCCAGCCGCAGCCCCTGGATGACGTTGAGCCCGATCCCGCCCAGCCCGAAAACCACCGCCTTGGCGCCGATCTCGACCTTGGCGGTGTTGATCACCGCGCCGATCCCGGTCGTCACGCCGCAACCGATGTAGCAGATCTTCTCGAACGGCGCGTCCTCGCGCACCTTCGCCACCGCGATCTCGGGCAGCACGGTGAAGTTCGAGAAGGTCGAGCAGCCCATGTAGTGCAGGATCGGCTCGCCACCGAGGGTGGAAAATCGGGTGCTGCCATCGGGCATCACCCCCTGCCCCTGCGTCGCGCGGATCGCGGTGCAGAGGTTGGTCTTCTGGCTAAGGCAGGACGGGCAGGCCCGGCATTCCGGCGTATAGAGCGGGATGACGTGATCGCCCTTCTTCACCGATGTGACGCCAGCGCCCACATCCACCACCACGCCCGCGCCCTCGTGGCCGAGGATGGCGGGGAAGAGCCCCTCCGGGTCGGCGCCCGAGAGGGTGAACTCGTCGGTGTGGCAG
>PHEG01000289.1:4044-4990 GCA_002842835.1 Alphaproteobacteria bacterium HGW-Alphaproteobacteria-2
GGCAAAAGGCGGCGCAGGCAATGCCCGCGCCGCCCCGTCACAGGAGGTCTGCGACTTCAGTTCTTGCGCTGGCGATAGCCCTCGTGGCAGGCCTTGCAGACCCCCGCTCGCCGCGGTAGCCGCCGTCTCGAGGTAATTCGCCTTTGCCAGAAACGTGCTCCAGTCGTCCCAGATCTTCGCGGTCGCCTCGGACTCGTCGTGCAGCGCGCTCGCGGCAAAGGTGCCCTCGACGCTGCGGGCGTGATCGGCCATGTTTGCGGCGGCTTGCTGCGCCTTGGCCGCGTCGAAGGCGACCTCGCCCTTCGCCATGTCGCACCGAACGTTCATGTTTCCGCCGACCGATTTCATCAGGTCCATGCGGGTCTTCATCGGCTCGGGCAGATGATCGTGGCTCTCATGGGCGTAGGCCGCACCGGCGATCATCACGGCAGCAATGACGGCGGCGCGGGTCAGTAGCTTCATGGTTGGCTCTCCCTGTGGGTCTGGCAGGCTGGGTTTGCTCGGTTCGGTTCAGTCAGGCCAGTCTGGCGTGGAAATGCACACTGCAAAGTCATGTTTTCCGGAGGCGCGACGGATCGCGCAGTCGGCTTCCAGCGGGTGGAAGCGGTGACAACGGACCGACCTTTGCCTAGGCTTGGGACCGATGAAGCCGACGGGAGAAAATGCAATGCGACGGTGGCGTATCCGGGGGGCTTTGCTGGTGATCGGTGCTTTCGGGGCGATCGCAACAGCAGGCGTGGCGTGGCAAGGCGTGGTGTCCGCGGCAGCCGAGGAAGGCGGGGCCATGGTCGCCGTGACGCCGCCTGGACAGATCGACCCGCTGGCGGAGACGGGTGCGCGCATCTTTGCGGCTGTCTGTGCCGATTGCCACGGCGCGAATGCCGCCGGGCGCGCGGGCAAGGGGCCGCCGCTCATTCACCGCATCTACGAGCCCTCGCATCACGCC
>PHEG01000290.1 GCA_002842835.1 Alphaproteobacteria bacterium HGW-Alphaproteobacteria-2
TTCGCCTGCCTGCCCGAGTTCGTGCCCGCACCGGGGCTGCGCGTGGACGTCGCCGCACTGGGGCCGCGGGGCGAGATCTGGGTGGTGGAGTGCAAGTCGTGCCTCGCCGACTTCCGCGCGGACACGAAATGGCAGGGCTATCTGCCCTGGTGCGACCGATTCTTCTGGGCGGTCGATGCGGACTTTCCGGTCGCCGTGCTGCCCGAGGAAACCGGGCTCATCCTTGCGGACGCCTACGACGCGGAAATCCTGCGCCATGGCCCGGAAGCCCGGCTGCCGGGGGCGCGCCGCGGCGCGCTTACCCGGCGCCTGGCGCGCACCGCCGCATTCCGGCTGGCGGGGCTTGCCGACCCGGGGCCCGGCGGCTGAGCCGCGACCCCGGGCGGGAGAGAGGTGCTCAGGCCTCGTCGAGCGCCTCGATGGCCGCCTGCAACTCGTCCTTGCTGACGGCGCGCTCCTCGACTTTCGCCAGTTCGAGGATGTAGTCCACGACCTTGTCCTCGAAGACCGGGGCGCGAAGCTGCTGCTGCACTTCCGGGTTCTGCTGGACGAAACGGAAGAATTCCTGCTCCTGGCCCGGATACTTGCGCGCCTCCGCGATGACCGCGCGGGTCATCTCCTGGTCGGTGACCTCGATCTCGGCCTTGGTGCCGGTCTCGGCCAGCAGAAGCCCCAGCTTCACCCGCCGCGCGGCCAGCGCGCGATGCTCGTCAGTCACCTCGATCGCGTCGTGGTCGTGGCCGTGGTGATCGGGGTTCTCGTCGTGCCAGAGCTGATGCGAGATCTGGCTGGCCTCGGCCTCCACCAGCCCCCCGGGCAGATCGAAGCTGACCGCCGCGTCGAGCGCGTCGAGCAGGCGGCGCTTGAGCACCTGGCGCGCGGCGGCGCCATATTCGGCCGCCAGCCGCTCGCGCACCTTGGCCTTCAGCGCGTCGAGGCTCTCCTCGCCATACTGCTGCGCCAGCGTATCGTCGAGCACGGCCGCCTCGGGCGACTTCACCGCCTTCACGGTGACCTCGAAGACGGCCTCGCGGCCCGCCAGATGCGCTGCGCCATATTCCGTCGGGAAGGTCACGGTCACGTCGCGCCGCTCGCCCGCCTTGAGGCCCACGAGCTGCTCCTCGAAGCCGGGGATAAAGGACCCGGAGCCGAGCGCCAGCGGATAGTCCTCGCCCGCACCGCCCTCGAAGGGCTTGCCGTCGAGCTTGCCCAGGAAGTCGATCACCACCTGATCGCCCTCCTCGGCTGCAGCGCCCTCGGGCCTGTCGGCGAAGGTCTGGGCGTTCTTCGCGAGCCCGCCGAGCGCGCCCTCGATGTCGGCATCGCTCGGCTCCAGCGTCAGCTTCTCGAGGCTGATGGCCGCGAAGTCGACCTCGGGCACGTCGGGCAGGCGCTCGTAGCTCAGCGCCACTTCCACGTCGTCGCCTTCCTTCCAGTCGTCCTTCGTCATCCGCATGTCGGGCTGCTGCGCCGGGCGGTGGCCCTGTTCCTGGAAGTGCCGCTTCACGGCGCTGTCGATGGCCTCCTGAAGCGCCTCGCCCAGCACCTGCTTGCCGAACTGCTTGCGAATGAGCGCCATGGGCACCTTGCCCTTGCGGAAGCCCTTCAGCGCCACCTCGGGCTGGGCCTCGGCAAGCTTGCGGTTCACCTCGTCGTCCAGTTCCTGGGCGGTGAGCATCAGCGTGTAGGCCCGCTTCAGGCCTTCGTTCAGGGTCTCGGTGACCTGCATCTCTTACCTTCTCTCCATCTGCCGTGGTGCGGGTGGAGGGACTTGAACCCCCACGCCTTGCGGCGCCGGAACCTAAATCCGGTGCGTCTGCCAATTCCGCCACACCCGCCGAGCCCGCCGGTGGGCTGCCCGAATGACGCCGCCTGTTAGCAAAGCTGGCGGCCCATGGCGAGGGGGAATCGGACCAGCCCCGGGCTGGCCGGGAACCTTCCGGAATATCGCCACAATCGCAAGGCACAGGACAGACAGGATCGGAGGAATTCTCCGAAACCTGCCGGAGCCGCGACCATGGCCTTTTCCGTCTGGATGCTCGAGGCATCCAACATCACCGTCTCCGGGGGCAAGTCGCTCTCGGGCATCACCCAGGGCGACGGCAGTCATCTGCTGGGCGAGACGATCCGCCTCGACAACAACAACTGGCTCCAGACCTTCATCCAGGACAACGACCCCAACTTCGACGACAACGACGGAAACCAGAGGCTCAACGGCGCGCAGACGATCGGTGGCGTCACCTACGCCAGTGGCACCCAGGTCAAGGCCGAATACCGGCTGACGCTGCGCGACCCGGCCACGGGCAAAACCTGGACCGTGCTGGGCTACAACGTCAACAACTCGAACCCGAACTTCGCCACGATCGAGGGGCTCGCCTTCGTCGGGCCGGTGGCCGGCTTCCCGCCCATCGGCCGCAACCTCCAGGTGATCGCCACCTTCGAGGGCCCGGGCTCCGCGGGCCAGCCCGCCATCAATGCGACCAACCTCGCCTCG
>PHEG01000291.1 GCA_002842835.1 Alphaproteobacteria bacterium HGW-Alphaproteobacteria-2
AGGAGGCGGCGGGCCGCTGGCCCAGCCTGCGGGCGCGTTATCCAGGCGCGCAGGTACATCTCATCGGCCCGCTGCAGGGCAACAAGGCGCGCCAGGCGGTGGAACTGTTCGAGGCGATCCATTCGCTCGACCGCCCCAAGCTGGCCCGGCGGCTGGCCGATCTGGCGCAGGAGCGCGGCACCTGCCCCGATCTGTTCGTCCAGGTGAACACCGGCGCCGAACCGCAGAAGGCGGGCGTGTTGCCCGAGGATGCCGACGGCTTCATTGCCGATTGCCGGGCGATGGATCTGCCGCTTCGGGGGCTGATGTGCATCCCTCCGGCAGAGGAGGCGCCGGGGCCGCATTTCGCGATGCTGGCGGTGATCGCGGCGCGAAACGGCCTCGTCAAGCTCAGCATGGGCATGAGCGGCGACTTCGAGGAGGCGGTGGCCCATGGTGCCACCCATGTGCGGGTGGGCAGCGCGCTCTTCGGCGCGCGCGCCTAGCGTTGGCGCAATCGCGCGACGAGGCGTGTCGGCCCGCCGGGGCTGACCGGGAAGGAAAGCGCGAAGCCGGTGGCGAAACCTGCCAGATCGGCCGGCCAGTCGGGGCTGGTGCCGAAAAGCGCGCCGAACAGGAGCTGCACGCCCATGAGCATCGCGATCAGCGTGAAGGCGCGCCAGCGGCTTGCCCCGGCGGCGCCAAGATTCATCCACAAGAGCCAGGTGAAGGCGCCAATGAGACCGTATGCGCCTGGAAAACCTCCGGCGAGGATCAGGCCCGCCCCCGGCAGCAGCGAGAAGACGATCCCCCCGGCCGCAGACGACCCCCAGAAGACCGCCAGAACCGCCCAGGGGCGAAACACCTCGCCCACCATCTTGCCCAGCGCCAGCACGAAGACGAGCGCGAAGACGGCATGGGTGAAGCTGTAGTGGATCAGAGGGAAGCCCAGGAACCGCGCGAGTTCGGGCCAGGGCGCACGCCCGCTCTCCCACATCCACTCCACAAGACCCGGCGGCAGCCCCCAGCGCTCGATCGCGCCCATCCGCCAGCCGATCGCCCCCGC
Source organism: Alphaproteobacteria bacterium HGW-Alphaproteobacteria-2 (assembly GCA_002842835.1). GTDB lineage: Bacteria > Pseudomonadota > Alphaproteobacteria > Rhodobacterales > Rhodobacteraceae > PHEG01. The sequence goes on from PHEG01000291.1 coordinate 1,046, forward strand.
CCCGCCGAAGAGTCCCGCCTCGGCGCCGCTGAACAGCAGTTCGATGCCGCCGATGAGCCCGGCGAGCAGGATCACCGCCTTCGGCAGCGGGTTCACGGGGGAAGCGGAGGGGTCTGGACCGTGCAAGGCAAGGCTCCGGTTGACGCGGCACGGGGGCGCGGCGATAAGCGCGCCGGTTCGATCAGCTTCGGGAGATACAGGACATGGCCGATGCGGTCCACACGGGCGAAGGGCATCAACGGCGCATCTTCTCGGGCATCCAGCCCTCGGGCGGGCTGACGCTCGGCAACTACCTCGGCGCGCTCAAGCGCTTCGTCGAGTTGCAGGAGGACGGCGCAGCCGAGACAATCTATTGCGTCGTCGATCTGCACGCGATCACCGTGTGGCAGGACCCGGCCGCGCTGACGCGCGCCACGCGCGAGATGACGGCAGGCTTCATCGCCGCAGGCATCGACCCGGCGCGCTCGATCCTCTTCAACCAGAGCCAGGTGGCGGCGCACGCCGAGCTGGGCTGGATCTTTTCCTGCGTGGCGCGCATCGGCTGGCTGAACCGCATGACGCAGTTCAAGGACAAGGCGGGCAAGAACCGCGAGGCGGCGAGCGTGGGGCTCTATGCCTATCCCACGCTGATGGCCGCCGACATCCTCGTCTATCACGCCACCCATGTGCCGGTGGGCGAGGACCAGAAGCAGCATCTGGAGCTGACGCGCGACATCGCGATCAAGTTCAACAACGACACCGGGACGGAGTTCTTCCCGGTGGTCGAGCCGGTGATCGAGGGCGCGGCGACGCGGGTGATGAGCCTGCGCGACGGCACGAAGAAGATGTCGAAGTCCGACCCCTCCGACATGAGCCGCATCAACCTCACCGACGACGCCGACACCATCGCGCAGAAGATCCGCAAGGCCCGCACCGACCCGGACCCGCTGCCTGAGGCGCTGGCCGGGCTCGACAGACGGCCCGAGGCGCGCAACCTGGTGAACATCTACGCCGCGCTGGCCGGCAGCACCCCCGAGGCGGTGGTGGCAGAATTCGCCGGTCAGAACTTCGCCGCCTTCAAGCCGCGGCTGGCCGATCTGGCGGTGTCGGTGCTAGCCCCGATCTCAACCGAAATGGGCCGGCTGGTGCAGGAGCCCGGCGAGATCGACCGCATCCTCGCCCGCGGGGCCGAGCGGGCGGCGGCGCTCGCCAACCCGATCCTCGACCGCACGAAGGACATCCTGGGGATGATCCGCGCGCCGAAACCCTGAAAGTGCAACCGGCGGCCCACGAGGCCGCCGGAAGGGGGCTGCGCGGGTCCGAACTGCTAGATCAGCAGCACCTGTGTGCCGACCTTGGCGAAGCCGAACAGTTCCTCGATGTCCTCGTTGTAGAGCCCGATGCAGCCCGACGAGGACCGCCGCCCGATCTTGCGCGTGTCATGCGTGCCGTGCACCCGG
>PHEG01000292.1 GCA_002842835.1 Alphaproteobacteria bacterium HGW-Alphaproteobacteria-2
CGGCTCTTTCCTTGCCGACGCGCGCAGGCTAGAGACGCAGCCAGCGGGGCGTAGCGCAGCCTGGTAGCGCGTCGGTTTTGGGTACCGAAGGTCGTGAGTTCAAATCTCGCCGCCCCGACCAATTTTCCGGGCCATGCCGCTGGTCGAGTTTATTCAAGCTCGAAGACGATGCTGACCCCGGCGCTGATCGTCAGTTCGCCTTCGGCCACCGGGACCGGCGCGGCCTCGGCGGCGAGCATCATGTCGCCACGTTGCAGCGGGCGCGGAATGCCGAAGCCGCCCGACTCGGTGATGGTCGTCACCCGACCGAGCCCCACTCCTGCCGCCGAGGCGTAGAGTTGCGCGCGCTCCAGCGCGTCGGCCACGGCGCGGCGGCGCGCCTCGGCCAGCGCCTCGGCCTCGTCGGAGAGCCCGAAGCTCACGCCGCCCAGCCGGTTGGCTCCGCCCTGCACCACGGCGTCGAGCACTGCGCCAAGCTTTGCCAGTTCGCGCACCCGCACGGCGACCTGGTTGCTGGCGGTGAAACCCACGATGCGCGGTTCGCTTCTGCGGTCCTCCGGGTGGTGCCAGCGGGGTGCGAGGCTGACTTCGGTGGTGCGAATGTCGCGCGGCTCGATCCCCGCGGCGGCGAGCGCGGCGAACACCTCGGTCATCGCGGCGGTGTTTCCGGCCAGCGCCTCGGCGGCGGTGGCCGCCTCGCTCGTCACGCCCATCGAGACGGTGGCGAAATCGGGTGTGCGCTGCACCTCGCCGCGGCCTTCGACCACGATCTGGCGGGGCGGCGCGGTCTCGGCAGCAGCGGCAGGACCTGCCGCGAGCCCGAGCGCGAGGATCAGGGCGGCGAGCGGCAGAAGGATCGGGGCAGGGCGCATGGGGCTCTCCTTTGCGATGATGCTGCGCCCGATATGGGCGGTGCACCGCGCACGAGCAACGGTAAAGAGCGGGGTTGTGGAAACCGGCGGACATGTTGTTATAGTGCCGCGGACCGCCGATCCCTCCGGATGCGGCAACGTTCAATTTCAAGGCTCTGGGTGCATGGCTTCCGAATTCGCGCTGTCCTTCACGCTCGATGGCATGGCGCTCGCGCGTCGCACGCGCACGGGCGAATGGCGAACGCTCGGCACGGTCGCGGCGGACAGTCCGGTGCGCGGTCTAGAGATGCGCGCGCTGGCGCAGCGGGTGCGGCGCCATAGCGGCGGCGACGCACGCGTCGCGCTGCTGGTGCCGGACACGGAAGTCCTCTGCTTCGATCTGCCCGAAGTGCCCGGCGGGCGCGCCGCCGAGGCAGCAAAGGTTCGCGCGGCGCTCGATGGACGCACGCCCTATGCTCTCGAGGAATTGTGCTTCGATTGGGTGGTGGCGCATGGCCGGCTTCAGGTCGCCGCGGTGGCTTGCGAGCTGCTGGACGAGCTGACCGGGCTTTCGCGCGGAGCGGGCTTCGACGTGCAGGAGATCTCGGCGGTCCTGCCGCCCGGATCCTACGCCGCCGAGCCGGTGTTCGTGCCGCGCGCGACCATGGCATCTGCGGATGCCGAGACGCCCGCGGCGACGCCGGTCGAGACGCCTGTCGCCGAAACTGCGCCGGAGCCTGTCGCCGAAACCGCGCCGGAGCCTGCCGCCGCCCCAGCACCGGAACCTGCCGCCGACGCCCGGCCGGAGCCTGCCGCCGCCATCGCATCGGAAGCCGCGCCTGACGCGCCGGAACCTGCTGCCTCCACCCAGCCGGAGGTCGTCGCGGATGGTGCGCCGGAGACTGTCGAAGCCGCGGCCACCGCCGATGAGCAACCCGAGACCAAGCGATCCGCGCCAGGCGCCGAGGCCGCGTTGCCGACGCCCCCTGTGTCGGGCACGGATGCGGAGGCGGGTGAGTTGGAGCCCCGCGCGCACCGCCGCGCGGCCGGGCGGCGCCGCGTCGAAGCCGAGCCTGGCGAGGGGCCAGCCGAGAACAAGCCTGCCGAAGTTCCGGCGCCGGTGTCATTCTCGTCCAAGCGCGACGGCGCGGCGCGGCTTGGCCGTCGCCCGGGGCCGGTGCTGTTCGGTCGCGCGCCCGCTGCATCCGGCGCGCCGACGCCGCTCGGCACGTTGCCCGCGGCGACCGGTCCCGACACGGGGCGCCCGCGCTTTTCGACCGCCGCCTCGGCGGGCAGCGGAGGGGCGGCTGCCGCGCTTCGGGCCGAAGCCACCCCCGATGTCGTGCAGGTCGGCAAGGCGAGACTGGCCGAGGCCGCGCCCGAACCGCGCCCGTCATCGGCGCCCGTGAACGCGTTTGAGGCGCGCCCGCCGGTGGTGACGCCGCTGGCCTCGCCCGCGGCTCCTTCGGCGCGGTCGAGAGCCGGGGACGAGGGTCTCGCCCTCTTCGGTCGTTATGGTCGCGGCGAGTTCGCCGAGGAAGCGCGGGAGACACGCCGCATGCGCCGCGTGGCCGGCGCCGGGATTCTGGCGGTTCTGCTGGCTGGCGGCGCGTTCTGGTGGTTCGGGGATGCTGCGGGAGCCGCGCAGACAGGGGCGATCGCCCCGCCTGCCGATTTGCGCATCGGCACGCAAGACGTCGCGCCGGCGCCCGCGCCCGCGGCATCCTCCGAGCCGACGCCAGAGGCTGTTGCCGCCGTGCCTCCCGTCACCGCGCCTGCGGTGAGCGCGGCCACGGCGGATGCCCCCCCGCCCGCTCCGCTTGCCGATGCGCCGCGTGCCGCGCTGCCGGAACTCTCTGCCGACAGCCTGTCGCTCGAGGCGCTTGCCCTGCCGCCGGAGCCCAGGCGCCCGCTCGTCGTCTCCGGGGCACGGCTGCCCGACTATGGCAGCGGGCCGGGCGATACGGCCCCCTCGGCGCCCGGTTCGCGGGCACCGGTGACGGAGTCCGCCGCCGGGCCTGCTTCATCGGCGTCGGCCACCGCCACGCAGCCCACGGTCAGCACCGTGGCGGAGGCGGTGGCGGCGGCGGTAGCCGAGGCCGCCGCGTTGGCGCCTCCGCCCGGCGCGGCAGGGAGTGCAACGGACGTGGATCTGCGCGCGGGCCAACCGGCCGTCGTGCCGCCCACCCGCCCCGCGCCGGAACTCGCGACCTCGCAGCCGCTGCCCGCGACGCAGGTGCAGACGCCCGCGGCCGACACGCCGCGCCCGCGTGCCCGGCCCGGCGCGGCGGTGCCCGAGGTGGCCGGGACCGTGGCGGCGGCTGCCGCTGTCGAGGCCTCGT
>PHEG01000293.1 GCA_002842835.1 Alphaproteobacteria bacterium HGW-Alphaproteobacteria-2
GTCGGCCGCGGTGCCCTGGATCGGCGCGTTGATCGCCGCGCGCTGCGCGAAGCCCGCGCCGGGGCCCTTGGCGCCGATCTCGGGCGTGTGGATTTTCCGACCGAAGAGCGTCTGCACGAAGCCCTGCGCCTTCGCATAGGCGATGGTGTCGTCCATGTAGGCGCGGATGCCGGGGAAGCGCTCGAAATAACGGTCGATGAAGCCCTGCGCCTCGGCGCGCGGGATGCGCAGGTTGCGGCTGAGGCCGAAGCCGGAAATGCCGTAGATCACCCCGAAGTTGATCGCCTTGGCGCGGCGGCGCACCTCGGGGGTCATCTGGTCCATCGGCACGCCGAACATCTCTGACGCCGTCATGGCGTGGATGTCCTGGCCGTCGCGGAAGGCCGCCTTCAGCGCGTCGATGCCCGCCACATGTGCGAGGATGCGCAGCTCGATCTGGCTGTAGTCGAGGCTGACCAGCACATTCCCCGGCTCGGCCACGAAGGCCTCGCGGATGCGCCGCCCCTCCTCGCTGCGCACGGGGATGTTCTGCAGGTTCGGGTCGGTCGAGGCCAGCCGCCCGGTGTTCGCGCCCGCGATGACGTAGGAGGTATGCACCCGCCCCGTCTCGGGGTTGATGTGTTCCTGCAGCGCGTCGGTATAGGTCGATTTCAGCTTGGCGATCTGGCGCCAGTCGAGGATGCGCGCGGGCAGGTCGTGGCCCTCGGCGGCGAGATCTTCCAGCACGTCCGCCCCGGTGCCATAGGCCCCGGTCTTGCCGCGCTTGCCGCCGTCGAGGCTCATCTTGTCGAACAGGATCTCAAGGCGTTCGACATGCGGCTGAGCGTGTCGCGGTCCACCTTCACGCCCGCCATTTCCATCTGCGCCAGCACCGGTATCAGCGGGCGCTCCAGCGTCTCGTAGACGGTGGTGACGCGGGCGCGGTGCAGTTGCGGGCGGAAGAGCCGCCAGAGCCGGAGCGTGACGTCGGCATCCTCGGCGGCATAGGGCGCGGCCCGGTCTATCGGCACCCGATCAAAGGTGATCGCCGTCTTGCCCGAGCCGATAAGCTCCCTGATCGGGATCGGCTGGTGGCCGAGGTAGCGCTCCGACAGAGCGTCCATGCCATGCCCGTGCAGCCCGGCGTTGAGCGCGTAGGAGAGCAGCATCGTGTCCTCGACCGGCGCCATGCGGATGCCGTGGCGGGCAAGGATCTTCCAGTCGTACTTGATGTTCTGGCCCACCTTGAGGATCGCGTCATCCTCCAGCACAGGCTTCAGCATCGCCAGCGCCTCGGCCATGGGCATCTGCCCCTCGGCCAGCGCGTCCGAGCCGAAGAGCCCCTCGCCCCCTTCGGCGCGGTGCGCCAGCGGGATATAGGCGGCCGCGCCAGGCTCGACGGCGAGCGAGATGCCCACCAGCCCCGCGCGCATCTCGTCTAGACCCGTCGTCTCGGTGTCCACCGCCACCCAGCCGCGTTCGCGGATCGACTCGATCCAGCGCTCCAGCACCTTTGCATCGCGGATCACCTCGGCCTTCGACAGATCGATGGGGGCCAGCGGCGGGCCCTCGTGCGGCTCCGCCCCGGCGGGGTCGGTGTCAGGTATCACGGGCGGCTCTACCCCCAGCGACTCGGCCACGCGTTTCGAGAGGGTGCGGAACTCCATCTGCGCGAGAAACCCCAGCAGGGCCTCCGCATCCGGCGCCTTCACCTCCAGATCGTCGAGCGTCACGTCGAGCGGCGTGTTGGTGTCGAGCGTCACCAACTGCCGCGACAGGCGGATCTGCTCGGCCTTTTCGGTCAGCACCTCGCGGCGCTTGGGCTGCCTGATCTCGCCCGCCCGCTCCAGCAGCGTGTCGAGATCGCCGTATTCCTGGATCAGCAGCGCCGCCGTCTTCACCCCGATCCCCGGCGCACCGGGGATGTTGTCCACGCTGTCGCCGGCCAGCGCCTGCACGTCCACCACCCGCTCGGGCGGCACGCCGAATTTCTCGACCACCTCCTCGGGGCCGATGCGGCGGTTCTTCATCGGGTCGAGCAGTTCCACCCCGCTGCCCACCAATTGCATCAGGTCCTTGTCCGACGAGAGGATCGTCACCCGCCCGCCCGCGTCGCGGGCCCGGATCGCCAGCGTTGCGATGATGTCGTCGGCCTCGTAGCCCTCGGTCTCGAGACATGCGAGGTTGAAGGCCCGCGTCGCCTCGCGCGTCAGGGGTATCTGCGGACGCAGCGGCTCGGGCATCTCCTCGCGGTTGGCCTTGTAGGCGTCATAGAGATCGTTGCGGAAGGTGTGGCCGGAATGGTCGAAGACGACCGCCGCATGGGTCGGCGCATCGCCGCCCTTTGCATCCTCGATATACTTGAAGACCATGTTGCAGAAGCCCGCCACGGCCCCCACCGGCAGCCCGTCGGACTTGCGTGTGAGGGGGGGAAGCGCGTGGAAGGCGCGGAAGATGTAGCCCGACCCGTCGATCAGGTGCAGATGGCAGCCCTTGCCGAACGTCATGCCTGCCCCCCTGCCCGCTTTGCCCCCGGCAGGGGCGCGACTCACCCGTCCGCCCTGCCGCCCTTCAGGATGAAGCGCTTGTCGCAATAGCCGCAATCGACAAAGCCCGTTTCCTCCGGGATCGTCAGCCACACGCGCGGATGCCCTAGCGCGCCACCGCCCCCGTCGCAGGCGATGCGGGTCTTCGTCACCACTTCGGTCTCGGGCGCGTCAAGCGGCATGGGGCACCTCAGGGTCGCTGGCAGGCCTCGGGGCTAGATTGCCCCTTTCGGCGCCGCATGATAGCCGTCGCAGCCACGGGGGCAAGGGCGGAACGGGGCATGGCGCGCGACGCGATCAGGATCGAGGGGCTGACCAAGACCTACGCCGCCACCCGTCGCACGCCGCCCAAGCAGGCGCTTGCGGGCATCGACCTCGCCATCCCCGAAGGCAGCATCTACGGGCTGCTCGGCCCCAACGGCGCGGGCAAATCCACTCTCATCAATATCCTCGCCGGGCTGGTTCTGAAGACCTCGGGGCGCGTCACCATCTGGGGCTTCGACCAGGACGTGAACCCGCGCCAGAGCCGCGCCGCCATCGGGGTGATGCCGCAGGAGCTGAACCTCGACCCGCTCACTCTCGGGCGGCATGCGGCGGCGGCTGCTACTCGGCAAGGCGATCGTGCATTCCCCGCAGGTGCTGGTGCTCGACGAGCCCACCGCGGGGGTGGACATCGAACTGCGCCAGATGCTGTGGGAGAATGTCCGTGCGCTCAATGCCGAGGGCGTCACAATCATCCTCACCACCCATTACCTAGAGGAAGCCGAGGCGATGTGCGACCGCATCGCCATCATCGACCGAGGGAACCTGATCGCCGAGGAGGCGACGGCCGATCTGGTGGCGCGTATCGACACCAAGACGCTGATCGTCACGCCCGAGGCGCCCGTCGCGGCCCTGCCCGCCCTGCCCCGGGGCGTGACCGGCGAATTGCGCAGAGACGGACGCCTCGCACTCGCCTACCGGCGCGGCGAGACGGCGGCGGGCGCGGTTCTCGCGGCACTCGCCGCGGGCGGCATCGGCATCCGCGACCTGAGTTCGGAAGAAGCCGATCTCGAGGATGTCTTCGTCGCGCTCACCGCACGGCACTGACCCGGTTCTTCACCCTGGTGCAAATGCTCCGCGCGGAGCGCATGAAGACTACTGCTTCGGCAGCATCCGCCCCAGCACCCGCCCGCCCAGCACATGCACATGCAGATGCTGCACCTCCTGCACACCGGCCTCGCCGGTGTTGGAAATCAGCCGGTAGCCGCCGCCGCCGGTGCCCGGGTCCACCCCCACCTTGCGGCAGACGTCGCCCACGGCGCGGGTGAAATCGGCGATCTCCTCGGCACTCGCCTCGGCACCGAAATGGTCCAGGATCTTCGCGAACACGTTCTGTGCATCATAGACATAGGCCATGCTGGTTTCCTTCAGTCGGCAAAGAGATGGTTGGTCTGGGCGATCGCCAGCGCCCGCTCGTGAGGGATGCCGAAGAACCCGGCGAGCGGCACGGCATTCTGTTCGGGCGTGTCGCGTTCGCGGATGCGGAAGTAGGGCTCGAAGCCGGCATCGCGCAACTGGTCGGTCTCGAAGGTGAAGCTGTTGCGCACCGTCGGCACGATCCGCGCAAGCGCCTCGGGCGGCGTGTCGACCCCGACAAGCCCGACGCGCGCGGCATGGCCCACAAGGTAGTCCTCGCCAAGGGCACATTCGATCTCCAGCAGACGCATGTCGCAGCGGTCAGCGTGGAAATCGCGCACCAGATCGAGGTTTGCGGGATCGACGCAAAGCATCAGCCGGTCGGTGTGGTAGTAATCGAAGAGCAGACGCATCAGCGAGCGGCGATGGCGCGTGCGCTTGGCCATGGTCTTCTCGATGCCGCCAAGATCGGGCAGCGCGCCGCCCTCTTCGTTGAAGAGGTAATCCACCCCCTTCAGGCCCAGACTGCGCGCCGCCGTCGCGGTCAGCCGCTTGGCGACATGCCATTTCTTGCAGGCGATCACCAGCAGTTCACGGTCGCGCCCGATGGTGCTCTCGCGTTCCCAGAAGCGCGGGCCGAAGCGGCGCCCCACGCGGCCGCGCTGGCTGACGAAGGAAAAGAGCGCGCGGCCCTCGTTGGAGATACGGAAATTGGCACGATCCGACGCATAGAGATCGCCAAGCCGCTCCTTGAGTTGCATCGCCTCGGGAGAAATCTTGCGAGCAAACAGGCTGTCCTGGCCGAGCAGCAGCTCATAGTGGTCGTTGTAGAAGATCACCGGCATGCCGTATTCGGTGAACATCAGGAAGGTGAGCGTGCGGGTGCGGATTTCGCTTGCAGGCACGAGGTGGCGCACCAGCGTCTGGAAGAAGGTCTCGTCGGGAATCCAGGTGGTGCGGAAGAAGCGCGTCACGTCGCGGCGCGTGCGGGAGAAGTCGAGCACAGCCTCGACCGTGCGACGCCTGAGGCACCACCACTGGCTGCCGATCATGACCTGAAGATCGGCGGGGATCGCGCGCCTGAGCCCCAGCCTCTTCTGCATCTCGAGCGCAGCATAGAAGCGCCGCTTCTGCGTGCGCTCGTTGAAGAAGTGCCGGTAGATCAGCCGCTCCGCCTTGAGCCCGGTCTTGATCCAGTCCGACTCGAAGAAATCGAAGGACTCGATGTAATCCACATCCTCGCGATCCAGGAAGGCGTGGGCGTAGCGATGCGACTTGATCGCCATGCAGTCGCCCGAGAGCATGTAGAAATGCGTGGCCCGGGGGAAGGCATCTACTGCCGCCTGGACCGTATTGAGTGTCGCCTGCACCAGCGACCACGCGCCCCAGCCGCAACGCTCGCGCCGCCGCGCGAAGGCGACATTCGGGTTGTCGGCCAGTGCCGAGCGTATCTGCGCATAGGCCGCAGCGGGAGCACGGGCGTCGAAGTGGATCGCTGCACAGTCGCCTGCTGCCGTCAGCCGCCGGGCCTGGGCGATAATCCCCTCCGGGTCCTTGTGGCAGAGCAGGATGAAGGCGATCTGAACCATACCGGCAACCGGTCCCTTGCAGTACTACTGTCTCTTAAACCACTTGGCAGGTGAAAAAACAGGTTTCGGTTGCAATCGGCGCGACACCTGCCGGATAACGAAGCTGTTATGATCGGAGGTCGGCCGCGCGATGGGCTTTCCCGGTACCTGGATGACCGAAAGCGAGAGCATGATCTACCGGGTCGTGCCGAAATGCGCCTGCTCGACCATCGGGCAGATCATGCATTATTCCGATCATGGCCGCTTCTTCGACGGCGACATTCACGATGCCGTCGAGGGCCTGCACAAATGGGCCCGCGAGGACAGCCAGCCGCGCATCACCCAGCGCAACGGCAAGCGCTACCGGGGCAAGCTGGTGCCGCTCATCATCCAGAAATACGGCGTCGAGGTGGGCGGGCCCGATGGCAAGGACGACTTTGACCAGATCGCCAGTTTCCGCCGCTTCCTGCTCTTCGCGCGCGACACCATCCGCTGGAAGCGCCCGATGGAACCCGACATCCACTGGTCGGCGATGTCTGGCCACATCTCGACCTTCATCGTCAACGGCGGACGCTACGACCATATCTTCTTCACCGAGAAGTTCGACGCAGGCATGCAGACGGTGATTGACCGGGTGGAGACGCGCCACAAGGTAACGCTCTCGGAGATCCCGCGCTTCAACGAATCCGAAGGCCACGGGCCGAAGCGCGCGCATCCGGTGGAGGATTATTTCGACGATCTGTCGATGCATCTGGCCTACGAGATCTACAAGCGCGACTTCGATCTCTTCCGCTACGATGCCGCCAACCCCGCCAACAAGATGCCCATTGGCGAGATCGACCTCGACGAGGTGCATGCCAAGCTCGGGGCCTGAGCCAGGCGTCAGCCAAGCCCGTGGGCAGAGAAGAGCGCGCGCAGGTCGGCCTCTGGCCGGGCGCCGAGGTGGCTGATGATCTCGGAGGCGGCAAGATTGCCCATGCGCGCGCACGCCTCGGGCGCGCGCCCGTTCACCAGCCCCCAGAGGAACCCCGCGGCGAACAGGTCGCCCGCGCCGGTGGCGTCCACGATGCGGGTGGGCACGGCCGCCACATGCCAGCGCTGCCCGCCCTGCAACACATGCGCGCCGTTCTCCGAGTCTGTGCAGGCGACCGTTTCCACCTGCGCCGAAGCGGCGGCGAGCGCCGCCTCGAAATCAGCACCGAACATCTCGCATATCTCGGCGCGGTTGCAGAACAGCAGGTCCACGTCCTGCCGGATCATGCGCGCGAAGGCATCGCGATGGCGCCGGATGCAGAACGGGTCCGAGAGTGTCAGCGCCACCTTGCCGCCCGCGCCGCGCGCCGCCGCGATGGCCCGGGCGAAGGCCGCGTGGCTCCCGGCGCCGTCGAAGCGGTAGCCTTCCAGATAGAGCCACTCGGCCCGCGACATCAGCCCCTCGTCGATATCCTCGGGTCTCAGATGCTCGGACACGCCGAGATAGGTGTTCATCGAGCGCTCGCCGTCCGGCGTCACAAGCACCAGGCAGCGCCCCGTTTCGGCCTCGGCGCTGGCGGGCGCCATCGGCACCTCATAGGCCGCGCCCTGGGCACGCAGGTCATGCGCGAAGATCGCGCCCAACTGGTCGTCCTTCACCTTGCCCACGAAAGCCGTGCGCGCGCCCAGCGCCGCGAGCCCGGCGATGGTGTTCGCCGCCGAACCGCCCGACACTTCGACTGACGGCCCCATGCCGGCATAGAGCCCCGCCGCCCGGTTGCGGTCGACAAGCTGCATCACGCCCTTGCCGATGCCATGTTCGGCAAGAAATGCCTCGCTCTCGTGGCAGAGCACATCGACGAGCGCATTGCCGATGCCGACGACCTGATAATCCTTCATGCGGTCTTCTCCTCGTAGCGGCAGAGGTCGCGGATCAGGCAGTCGGCGCAGCGCGGCTTGCGTGAGGTGCAGATGTAGCGCCCGTGCAGGATCAGCCAGTGATGCGCGTGGCGCTGGAACTCGACCGGGACGTTGTCCTCGATGGCGCGCTCAACCGCGACCACATCCTTTCCGGGGCAAATCCCTGTGCGGTTGCCAAGCCGGAAGATATGCGTGTCCACCGCCTGCGCCGGATGCCCCCACCACATGTTGAGCACCACATTCGCGGTCTTGCGCCCCACACCGGGCAGCGATTGCAGCGCGGCCCGGCTCGACGGGATCTGCCCGCCGTATTCCTCGACGAGAATGCGCGAGAGCCGCATCACGTTCTTCGCCTTGTTGCGGAAAAGGCCGATGGTGCGAATATGTTCCACCAGCCCCTCCTCGCCCAGCGCCATCATGGCCTCGGGCGTGTCGGCCACGGCAAAGAGCGTGCGGGTTGCACGGTTCACGCCCTTGTCGGTCGCCTGCGCGCTCAGCGCCACGGCGACGAGCAGCGTGAAGGCGTTGACATGCTCCAGCTCGCCCTTCGGCTCCGGCTCGCTTCTCTTGCCCCGGTCCGTACCGCCCGGCAAGCCCCGCTTTGCGCAACTTCCGGGTCGCGGGCGGGCGCAGGCTGCGGCAGACTGCCCCGACAAGGGAGAGCGCGATGAACGACATGTCCGAAGGCAGCTACCACTACCGGGTCATCGCCCGGGCCATCGCGCTGATCGATGCGGGCGGGCCCGGGATGACGCTGGACGAGCTTGCCGCACGACTTGGCATGAGTCCCGCGCATTTCCAGCGGCTCTTCTCGGCCTGGGTCGGTGTATCGCCCAAGCGCTATCAGCAATATCTGACGCTCGCCCATGCCCGCGAGATGCTGCGCGCACGCCACAGCGCGCTGGAGACAGCGCTGGCCGCCGGGCTTTCGGGCACCGGTCGGCTGCACGACCTTTTCCTGCGCTGGGAGGCGATGCCGCCGGGTGTCTATGCCAGCGGCGGGGCGGGGCTTTCCATCGCCTGGGGGGTCTTCGACAGCCCATTCGGCGAGATGCTGGCGGCGGGGACCGGGCAGGGACTCTGCGGGCTCGGCTTCACCGCCGTACAGGGGCGCGCGGCGGTGCTGGAGGATTTCCGCGCCCGCTGGCCCGCGGCCTCGTTCCACGAGGACGGGGCTGCGCTCGCCCCCTGGGTCGAGGCGGCGATCGCCCGGCGCGGCGAGGTGCGGCTCGCGGCCATGGGCGGGCCGTTCCACCTGAAGGTGTGGGAGGCGCTGCTGGCCATTCCCGAGGGCCATGTCACCACCTATTCCGACATCGCGCGGGCCATCGGACACCCGCGCGCGGCGCGCGCAGTGGGCTCGGCGGTGGGCGCGAACCCGGTCGGTTGGCTCATCCCCTGCCACCGGGTGCTGCGCCGCGAGGGTGGCCTCGGCGGCTATCACTGGGGCCTGCCGGTCAAGCGCGCGCTGCTCGCGTGGGAAGGTGCGCGCGCGGACGCGCGGGAAGCCGCCGAAATTATGCCTTTGGGGGTGTAAACATCCGGCAACGTTGCTATCTACACGCCGACGTGAACAGCACCCAGGCGAGGTCGCACCGATGTCTTTCAACCGTTCCGCGCTTCTTCTGGCCAGTGCCGGGGTTCTCGCCCTGTCGGCCTGCGTCGATCCCAACAACCCGCAGTCCGAGCGCAACCGCACCGCCGAGGGGGCGGTGATCGGCGGTGTGCTCGGCGCGATGACCGGCGTCGTCTCGGGCGGCAACCGCGGCACGCGCGCCGTTGTCGGGGGGCTCGCTGGGGCAGCGGCGGGGGCAGCCATCGGCAATTCGCTCGATCGGCAGGCGCAGGAACTGGCGGCGACGCTCGACAGCCGGGTGAGCATCGTGAACACCGGCTCGGAGCTTATCGTGACGATGCCACAGGACATCCTCTTCGCGGTGGACAGCGCATTCGTGCAGCCCGCGCTGCAGGACGACCTGCGCGCGCTGTCGGACAGCCTGCGCCGCTACCCCCAAAGCAATGTCCTCGTCATCGGTCACACCGATAGCACCGGATCGGCAGCCCATAACCAGGATCTCTCGCAGCGCCGCGCCGCCTCGGTGAGCAGCATCCTGATCGGCGCCGGCACCGAGCCCTACCGGGTGCGCGCGATTGGCCGCGGCGAGGACGAGCCGGTGGCCACCAACCTCACCCCCGAGGGCCGGGCGCAGAACCGCCGGGTGGAGATCGTCATCCGCCCAACAGCCTGACGCAAAGCTTTAGTCGGCTTGCACATTTCCCCGACCGGTCTTAATCCTTGACCAGTTGGGAGATAGAGATGCCGTTTCGCAAGGTGCAGTCCGGCAAGCTGTCTGGGGTTGTTCGCAAGCAGATCGAGCTTCTGATCCTGCGCGGCATCCTGCGCCCTGGCGAGCGCCTGCCGGGCGAGCGCGAACTGGCCGAGCGCATGGGCGTCTCGCGCCCCTCGCTGCGCGAGGCACTCTCGGAGTTGCAGCAGGCGGGGCTGATCACCACGCGGGCGGGTTCGGGCTCGAGAGTCTGGCGGCAGAGCGCGCCGCGCGGCTGGGTTCCGACACCGACCTCGCCGTGGTCGATGCGGTCTTCCACAAGATGGAGGCAGCGCACGCCAAGCGCGACCCCACCGACGAGGCGCGCCTCGATGCCGAGTTCCACATGGCGATCATCGAGGCCTCGCACAACGTGGTCATGGTTCACATGATGCGCTCCATGTTCCAGATGCTGCGCGAGGGCGTATTCTACAATCGCCAGGTGATGTTCCGCCAGCGCACCACGCGCGCCGCGCTGCTCGACCAGCACCGGGCGATCAACGCCGCGCTCCAGGCGCGCGACCCGGCGGGCGCACGCGCGGCGGTGGAGGCGCATCTGAGCTTCGTCGAACGGGCGCTGAGCGACGAGAAGAAGCTCGAACACCACGAGGAGGTCGCGCGCCTCCGTCTCGAACAGCAGACCGGGCGCTAGATGGCCGCCTTCCGCGCCCACGAGGCGGCGGTGAAGGCCGCCGTGCCCCCCCATCACATGCGCGCCACTCGGCCAGACAGGCTCATGCGGCATTGTTTGTCCGTTCATGCTAGGCTGCCCTCGGGCGGGCTCACGCACCACGGGGGGACAAATAATGACACTTCAGGTCATCAGCTTCGGCTTCGGCCGCACCGCGACGCTTTCGCTTCGCATGGCGCTGGAGAAATTGGGCTTCGACCCCTGCTACCACATGGAAAGCGTGCTGGTCGACATGCCCGCCCGCGTGCCGCACTGGAACGCGGCGCTCGACGGCCGGGCCGACTGGGCAACCCTCTACGACGGCTTCGCCTCGGCGGTGGACTGGCCGACCGCTGCCTTTCCCGTCGAACTGCTTGCCGCCTTCCCGCAGGCGAAGATCATCCTCTCGACCCGCAGCCCCGAGAGCTGGTGCGCCAGCATATCGCAAACGATCCTCGCCGTGCT
>PHEG01000294.1 GCA_002842835.1 Alphaproteobacteria bacterium HGW-Alphaproteobacteria-2
CTGGGTCGAGATCGTCTCGCGCAGCACGAACTGCACGATCATGAAGATCGACAGCACGAAGATGACGACCATCAGGAGCGCCGTGACCGCATCGACGAAGCCGGGCCAGATATTGGCCTGGAAGCGCTGCCCGGATCGGCGCGCCAGCGCCATGGCTCAGCCCCTGCGCCGCGGCGGGGGCGGCAGCCCGGCGCCGCGGTCGGCCAGCTCGCGTGCGCTCTGGCGCACGGCGCGGGTCAGTTGTGCGACATCGCCGCGCAGCTCGGCCAGCGTTTCCTGGCGACCGGAGACGATCTCCTCGCCGAGACGCAGGAGCTGCATGTCGATCGAGCGGAGATGCATGCGCAGCTCTGCATCGCTGCTGCCATCCTCCGCCTGCGCAGCGCGCGCCTCGAGCGCTTCCGCCAAACGCTCCTGCGCCTCGGCGAGGCGGCGCATCTCGGCCCGCGGCTCGGCCTCGCTGCGCGCCTCGATCTGCCGGGCGAGATCCGCCACCGCGCCGGTCAGAGCCTCGATCTTCGCCTCGGTCCCGGCGGTGCGCGCGTCGGCGCGGATGAAGATGCCCTGCAGCGCCTCCATCTGCTCGACCATGTAATCGAGCACGCGCGCCACGTTGCGGTCCATGGCGGTTCCTTCGCCGTCGCCCGCGCTGAACCCCAGCCGGGTGATGGTGGAAAGCCACTCCTCCAGTTCGCGGTAGAAGCGGTTCTGGCCATGCCCGGCGAACAGCTCCAGCAGACCAACGACGAGCGAGCCCGCAAGGCCCAGGAGCGAGGTGGCGAAGGCCGTGCCCATCCCGCCGAGCTGCGCCTCTAGCCCGGTCATCAGCCGACCGAAAACCTGCATTCCGTCCTCGCCCTCGCGCGGGTTGAGCGAGCGGATCGTCTCCACCACCGCAGGCACGGTCATCGCAAGGCCGTAGAAGGTGCCGAGCAGGCCGAGAAACACCAGCAGGTTGATGATGTAGCGCGTGATGTCGCGCGATTCGTCGAGCCGCGTGGCGACCGAATCGAGGATCGAGCGTGCCGAGGAGGGGTTGATCGCCATGCGCGCGCCGCGCGTCGAGAGCAACGCGGCAAGCGGCGCCAGCAGGCTGGGTGCGCGCGCCGTCTCGTGGCCCGTCAGCTCCTCGGCAAAACCCTTGATCCAGCGTGCCGAGGCGCCGACCTGGAAGACCTGCAGGAAGCACGACAGCACGCCAACGACGAAGATCGCCGCGATGGTGCCGTTGAGCCAGGGGCTGGTCAGGAATATCGGTGCGAGCTGCGGATAGACGAGCGACGTGCCCACCGCGACGAGACCCACGACGACGAGCATGAGGAACACCTGCCGCAAGGGCTGGGTGAAGCGCACCGGGCGCGCGACCATGCGGTCGCGCAGCAATCCCTCCGCCGCCTGGACGCCTGCCTGTTCCACGCGCGCAGCATAGGTTCGGTGCCGGGCGCTGCCAACCGCGATCTGCGGCCCGCGCGTGCAACTTCAGCCGATCAGCGCGCGCACCCGGACGGCGAGCGCCGTCAATTCCGGATCCTCGATGCCAAGCTTGGCGAGATGGGCCGCGGTGTTGAACAGATAGTCGGCGTTGCTGCCGCGCCCGCCATGTGCGCCCGCGATGATCTGCGCCTGCTCGGATGCCGAAAGCCCACCGCAATACTGCTCGTGATCAGGGTCGATGACATAGGCTACCGCCTCCACCCGCCGCCCGTCAGCGAGCGCGAGCGGCAGCACCGTCTCGAGATAGGCCGCGGAAATCAGTTCGCGTGCGCGCAGGTAGTCCAGCACCGCGGTTCCCTCGGCCTCGGGAACCGCGAAGGCCACGCCGTGGCACACCGCCCCCGGCGCGGCATCGAGGGCGAGCACCAGCCCCGGCGCCTCGGGCGAGCCGCGGTGATGGATCGAGCGCATGCAGAACGAGCGGTGCCAGCCGTCGAGCCGCGCAATCGCTCGCTCGTCATGCCCGAAGCCCGGCTCCCAGATCAGCGAGCCGTAACCGAAGACCCAGATCTTCCCGTCCTGACGTTCCATGGAATGCTGGCCCTCTTTCCTGCGTCCCTGTAAACACCGCCCGGAGAGGCTGTGCAAACGGGTCGGTCGATGCGGCTGGTGATCTGGGCGATAGCGGGGCTGGCGGCACTCTGGTCGGGCTACTGGTATGTGGCCGCCGAGGCCAAGCGCAGCGTTCTGGAACGCTGGTTCGAGCAGCGTCGCGAGGCGGGCTGGGCGGCCGAGCATCAGGCGATCCGCGTGGGCGGCTACCCCTACCGCTTCGACACGCTGCTCGAGGGGCTGATGCTGGCCGACCCGCGGCGCGGCATCGTCTGGCAGGCACCGCAGTTGCAGATCCTCGCGCTCTCCTACGAACCCAACCATGTGCTGGTCTTCTGGCCCGAGCGCCAGTCGCTCGCCACCCCGCGCGAGGCGGTGGAGATAGAAGCGGGCGAGATGCAGGCGAGCACGGTCTTCCGCCCGCGCGCCAACGCCCATGATCTCGCCATCGAGGCGCAGGATCTGCTGCTGCCCGCGCCGCTGCGCGCCCGGCTCGACCGCTCCGGCCTGCTGCCCGAGCGCATCGGCACGCTCAACCTGCGCCTCACCGCCGCGTTCGACGCGCCGCTCGACCGCCGCGTGATCGAGGAGCGTCGGCCCGGCATCACCGACCTGCGGCTCGACGGGCTCAATGCCGTCTGGGGGCGGCTGGAACTGCGCGCCACGGGGCGCGTGGTGGCCGATGCGCAGGGCTACCCCGAAGGCGAGATCTTCGTGCGGGCGCAGAACTGGCAGGAGATGCTGGCGATGGCGGTGGAGGCGGGAGTCATCGGCGGGAACATGGCACAGGTGCTGGAAAGCGGCCTGCGCATGCTGGCGCGGATCTCGGGAAACCCCGACACCATCGACGCGCCCCTGACCTTCGCGGGCGGACGCGTGGCGCTGGGGCCGATCGGGCTCGGCGAGGCGCCGCGCCTGCGCCAGCCGTGAGGCCGGCTCAGTAGCCCAGCGCGCAGCCGTCCTTGCGCGGGTCGGAGGCACCTTCCAGAACGCCCGAGGCATGGTCGATGCGAATCATCTGCGCACCGCCCAGGGGCACCTCCGGGACGACAACGGAATGCCCCATGGCGGAGAGTGCCGCGCGCACCTCCGCCCCATAGCCGCGTTCCACCCTCATCCCGCCCGGATCGGGGAAGCTGCGCGGCGCATCCACCGCGGCCTGCGCGTCAAGTCCGAAATCGGCCATGTTCGACATAAGCCGCACATGCCCCGCGGGCTGATAGGCACCGCCCATCACCCCGAAGGCCGCCGTCAGCCGCCCGTTCTCGCGCAGCATCGCGGGGATGATCGTGTGCATCGGTCGCTTGCCGCCCCCGGCCTCGTTCGGATGGCCCTCGGCGAGCGTGAAGCCCGAGCCGCGGTTCTGGAAGCCGATGCCGAAGCGCGACGAGGCGAGGCCCGAGCCGAAGCTGCTGAAGATCGAGTAGATGAGCGAGACCGCCATGCGGTCACGGTCCACCACGGTGATGTAGATGGTCTCGCGGTGCACCGATTCGGTCAGCGGCGCCGGGTCCGGCATGGCGCGCTCCAGGTCGATGAGCGCGGCGAGCCGAGCGGCCGTCTCCGGCGCCAGCATATGGGCAAGACGGCTGGTATGATCGGCATCGGCAAGAAAGCGGTTGCGCGCGTCATAGGCGAGCTTCGCCGCCTCG
>PHEG01000295.1 GCA_002842835.1 Alphaproteobacteria bacterium HGW-Alphaproteobacteria-2
CCTAAACCATTTCAACCCGGGCGAGAGCCGCCAGCGCCACCTGATCGAGGACGGCGGCGCGAAGATCGTCTCGGAAGACGACCCCCGGCTGGGTCTCGCACGTCACAAGGAAGCGCTCTTCGCCGCGTTCCAGAAGATGGTCCCGGCGTTGGCGCGGGCCTTCCCCGACCGGCGGCTCATCCTGCGCCCGCATCCGTCCGAAAACCCGGCGGTCTGGCAGCGACTGCTGGCGGACTGCCCCAATGCGCAGGTCGTCTACGAGGGCAATGCCGCCGCCTGGCTTTGCGTCGCAGCGGCAACAGTGCACAACGGCTGCACCACGGCGGTGGAGAGCTTCCTGCTCGACCGGCCAGCCGTGGCCTTCCGCCCGGTGATCTCGGCGGCCTATGATCACCCGTTGCCCAATGCGCTGAGCATCGAGGCCAGGGATATCGGCGCACTCGCGGCCGAGATCCGCGTCCTGCTGGCCGGTGGCGCCAAGGCGCGGCAATCGGCCCTGGCCGAGCGTCGGGCGCTGGCGGCGCAGCATGTGGCCAGCATCGAGGGACCCCGCGCCTGCGAGCGGTTGCTCGACGCGCTCGAGCCTCTGCGCCATGCCCGGTCGCGCCCGAACTCTGCGGCGGGTGTGTCGGGCATCGTACTGGCCGAGGGCAACGCGCTGCTCAAACGGCTGCAGGCGTGGCGGGGCGGGCACCGCAACTCGGCCGCCTATCTCGCGCATATGTTCCCGCCGGCCGCGCTGCCCGAGGTGCAGGCCACCATCCGCCGTTTCGGCGCACTTCTGGGCCGTTTCGAGGCGCTCTCGGTGCGCGATCTGGGGCAAAGCGTCTTTCGCATCTCCCCGGCGCGGGCCGGTTAGGCTTTGCCTTCCGGCCGTTTCCTGTTATCGTCTTAAGAATAACACCTAAGGCACCGGAAACCGGTCATTTCGACGATGAAGAACGAGGGTCCATTCGTGCTGGAATGGATCGCGCACCACAAGGCGCTGGGCTTCGACCACATCGTCGTGTGCACCAACGACTGCGAGGACACGACGACCGACCTACTGCAGGCGCTGGCGCGTCGCGGGCTTGCCGCGCAGCGCAACACCCGCGTCTGGCCCAGCGCGGGGATCCATCGCTCGGCGCTGAAGCAGGCGCGGCGCAACCCGAAGGTGCGGGAGGCCGACTGGGTCTTCATTTGCGATGCCGACGAGTTTCTCAACGTCAAGGTGGGCGATGGAACCGTGCGCTGTCTCGTCGAGGCGAGCGGCGCGGGTGCCGACGTTATCTCGGTTCCGTGGCGGGTATTCGGCCACGGGGGAGTACGCGACTTCATCGACCAGCCGGTGACACGTCAGTTCACACTGGCCGAGCATCCGCGCCCGAAGAACCCGGATGCGGGCAAGTTCGGCAAGTCTCTCTTCACCGGGCAGGAGCGGTTCAAGCGCTTCGGCCTGCATCAGCCGATCGCCCATCAGCAGCACGACAACGTGATCCTCACTGTGAAACCGGGCGGCGAACCACTTGTTCGCCAGGGGCGCAGAACAGGGGCTGAACCTTCGTTTGAAGTTGCACAAGTCAATCATTACGCGCTGCGCTCTGTGGATGCCTTCCTGATCAAGCGGGCCCGCGGCCGGGCGAATCACATGTCCCATGTCCTGGGCTTGGATTACTGGAATCGGTTCGACCTTAACCATGTCGAGGAAACAAGCATCCGCCGTTACGAAACCGCTGTCGCGGACTGGCTCGCGGAGTTGCACGCCGACTCCGAGTTGCACGATCTGCACATGCAGGCCGTCGAGTGGTACTGGCGCAAGGTGGCCGAACTGCGCAGCGACCCGGCGCTGCAACCGCTGATCGCGGCGATCGAGAAAACCCTCTCGGAGGTGGCGAAGCCGCTCCGCAAGGCCTCGGCCTAATCCACCTCTCCCACCGGCCCGCGCAGCGCTTTCGTCTGGGCGCGCTGGTGCTTCCCGGCGAGGCGGCGGCGACGCGCGCCGGCCGTCGGCTTCGTGGCGATTCGCGGGCGCGGTGCCACCAACGCATGGGCGACCAGCTCCGCAAGTCGCTCGCGCGCTATCTCGCGGTTGCGCGCCTGACTGCGGGTCTCCTCAACCCGGATCACCACCACGCCCTCCGCCGTCCAGCGCCGCCCGGCGAGGCGGCGCAATCGGCGCTTCACCGGCTCGGGAAGATGCGGGCTGCGCGCCGCCTCGAAGCGCAGCTCCACCGCCGTCGCCACCTTGTTCACGTTCTGGCCGCCGGGGCCCGAGGCACGCGTGAAGCTCTCGGTCAATTCCCAGTCCGCCAGTGCGACTTCATCCGAAATGCGCAGCATTGCAGGCACCCAAACCAAGAAGGGCCGCAACGCTGCGGCCCTTCCGAGATCAAAGGAGATGGGTCAGGTGGGCCCTGCCCCACCGGGGTCCGGCACCCTTCGGGTTGCCGTCAGATACCTGCCCCCCGATGCCGCCCGACCTTTCTCTCCAATATCACTCTCGACACTGGACCACCTCCTTTCGTTGTTGCCGTTGGAGATAGCGTGCCACAGATTTTGTGTTTGTCAAAAGGTTTCACGCAACCCGTGCCCGGAAGAAGCCAATCAGCACCCGGAAGGGCAGCAGCGCCACCAGCGCCAGCGCGACCTTCACGCCGAAATCCGCCAGCGCGAGCGACACCCAGAGCGGCGCGGCAGGTCCGGCGCCGAGAAGCGGCAGCGCCACGTTCGCCCAGCGCACGTCGTTGCCGGGTTCGAGGAAGACCAGCGCCGCCGAGAACGCGACGGTGAAAAACAGCGCGGTATCGACCGCCGAGCCCACGCAGGACGAGGCGAGCGGCGCGCGCCACCAGGGGCCGCGGCGGAGCCGGTCGAAGATCGCCACGTCGAGAAGCTGCGCAACCAGGTAGGCCGCGCCCGAGCCCAGCGCGATGCGCCATGTCACCAGCGGCCCATGGGTGCCCTCGATCTGGGTCCCGACGAGAGAGGCGCCGATGCCCACGACGAAGCCCGCCAACACCACCTGCCGCGCGGCGGCGGGGCCGTAGAGGCGGTTCATCAGGTCGGTAACGAGAAAGGCGAAGGGATAGACAAAGGCGCCCCACGTAAGCCACTGGTTGAACAGGAACTGGACGGCGACATTGGCGGCCAGCACGATGGCGGCCATGGCGAGGATGCCGGGCAGATAGCGGGTCATGCAAGCGTTCCGTTTTTTAGACAAGGTCGCGGCGACTTGTGGTCCCGGCCCTCGGGCATGGCCAACGTGGCCCGGGCGGCGAAGGGAGGCGGACATGGCGGTAAGGCTGGAAAGCGAAGGACGCATCCGCATCGTCACCATGGACCGCCCGGCGGCGCGCAACGCGGTAGACCCTGGCACGGCGCAAGCGCTTTACGCGGCGATGCGGGCATTCGAGGCCGACGACGCTGCGGATGTGGCGATCTTCACCGGTGTCGGCGGCACCTTCTGCGCGGGGTTCGACCTGAAGGCCGCGACAACCGCGGAGGCCCGTGAATGGGTCGCCGGTCTCGACATTCCCGAGGGCTGGGACGATCCTGTGGGCACCCCCCTGCCAAGCCCCATGGGCCCGGCGCGGCTGATGCTCTCGAAGCCGGTCATTGCCGCGGTGGAGGGCCCGGCGGTCGCGGGCGGGCTGGAACTGGCCTGCTGGTGCGATCTACGCGTCGCGGGAGCAGGGGCCGTCTTCGGCGTCTACTGCCGCCGCTGGGGCGTACCTCTGATCGACGGCGGCACGGTACGGCTGCCGCTGATCCTCGGCCAGGGCCGGGCGAACGACCTGATCCTCACCGGGCGGCCGGTGGACGCCCGCGAGGCGCTGGCCATCGGGCTGGCGGACCGTGTGGTGCCCCGGGGAGGGGCGCTGGCCGCAGCGCTGGCGCTGGCGAGAGACCTAACGCGCTTCCCGCAGGGTTGCCTGCGCGCCGATCACCTCTCGGCCCGACTGCCCGGCGCCGATCTGGCCGCACGGCTGCGCCGCGAATGGCAGAGCGCGCGGATATTCCAAGAAGAGGGCACTCATGGCGCCGCGCGCTTCGCCGCCGGGCGCGGGCGGGGCGGGGATTTCGCCGACATCTGAATGTCCGCGACTTGCTCTCGTGCCGGGCATCCCCATCTCCGGACAGGATGGCGGAGGACCATGAACATGAGACGTGACGACCGCCGCAGGCTGCTTCTCGCCGGTGCCGGAGTTGTTGGCGGCATGCTTCTGCCCACGCCGCTGCGCGCGGCTCTGCCCACCCCGCAAGCCACCGCCGGGCCCTTCTACCCCGCACCAGCCATGCGCCAGGTGGACGACGATGCCGATCTGGTAAGCATCGAAGGCGCAGTGCGCGAAGCGGGCGGCGCGGTGGTGTTCCTCTCGGGTCGGGTTCTTGGGCGTGATAGCCGCCCGCTGCCCGGGGCGCGGGTGGAGATCTGGCAATGCGACGCGAACGGGCGCTACCTGCACCCCGGCGACCGGGGCGGACCACCGCGGGATGCCGCCTTCCAGGGCTTCGGTCATGCCATCACTGCGGCCGATGGCCACTACCGCTTCCGCACCATCCGCCCGGTGCCATACCCCGGGCGCGCGCCACATATCCATGTCAGGGCAATTGCCCCCGGGCGGGAACTGACGACGCAGTTCTACATCGACGGCGAGCCGCGCAACGCCGCCGATTTCCTGTGGCGCAGGATGAGCCCGGCGGAGGCGCAGGCGGTGGCCATGCGCTTTGCCGAAAGGGGCTCGGGTGCGCCCGAGGCGGTGATCGACATCCGGCTGTGACCTGCGCACGGGCTTTGCATCGCGCGCGCGCCTCTGGCATGAAGCGCGCGACGGAGGCGCCAATGCTCGACGAGACCGACGATATTCACCCGCTCTTCGCCGGCGCCCCCGCCAGCACCGAGTTCCGCAAGCTGCGCAAGCGCATCCTGCGCGAGACCCGCGCCGCGATCGAGACCTATGCGATGGTCGAGCCGGGCACGCGCTGGCTCGTCTGCCTCTCGGGCGGCAAGGACAGCTACACGCTGCTGGCCGCGCTGACCGAGTTGCAGTGGCGCGGGCTGCTGCCGGTCGAAATCCTCGCCTGCAACCTCGATCAGGGCCAGCCCGGCTTTCCCGCCACGGTGCTGCCGGAGTTTCTCGCGGCGCGCGGCGTGCCGCACCGGATCGAGTACCGAGACACCTATTCCATCGTCACCGAAAAGACCCCGGCGGGGCGCACCTATTGCGCGCTCTGCTCGC
>PHEG01000296.1 GCA_002842835.1 Alphaproteobacteria bacterium HGW-Alphaproteobacteria-2
ACCGGCGCCTTTCTCTGCGCCCGGGCGGCTTTCGCGCGGATGCGTCGCCAGGAGCCGCAGGGCGGGCGGATCATCAACAACGGCTCGATCGCGGCACATGCGCCACGGCCCGGATCGGTTGTCTATACCACCACGAAACACGCGATCACGGGGCTGACCAAGACGCTGGAACTGGACGGACGGGCCTTCGGCATCGTGGCCGGACAGATCGACATCGGCAATGCCGACACGGCGATGGTCGCCGGGGTGGCGAAGGGCGCGCTTCAGGCCGACGGCAGCCGCCGCCCCGAACCGGTGATGCCGGTGGAAGAGGTCGCCCGCGCCGTGCTGCACATGGCGAGCCTGCCCGAGGGTGTGAACATGCCCTTCGTCACGATCATGGCATCCGGCATGCCATGGCTTGGGCGGGGCTGAGCCCCGGGCGGCAGGCCCCTTGCCAGGGTCGCGCCATGCGTATTCGGGGAAAGACGAAGCGGGGGCCTCAATCCCGGTCCCGGTGCGGTGGCACGTTGTCGATCCCTGCACCACCCCAGGGGTGGCAGCGCGCGATACGCCGCGCCGCGAGCCAGCCGCCCTTCAGCGCGCCGTGCCGCTCCAGCGACTCCAGCGCATAGGCCGAGCAGGTCGGGTGGAAGCGGCAGCCATGACCGACCCAGGGGCTCAGCACCATCCGGTAGGCGCGCACGGGCAGCGCCAGCACCCAGGCCGCGGGGCTCATGAGCGGGCCTCGCCATGGAGCCGCTCCAGCGCGCGGGCGAGATCGTCGCAGAGCGCCGCGAAGGGGCGCTCCACCGTGGCGCCGGGCTTGCCGACCAGCACGTAATCCCAGCCCGCGCGCCCCGCGCCGGGCAGCACCGCGCGCGCCGCGGCGCGCAGCCGCCGCTTGGCGCGGTTGCGCGTCACCGCATTGCCGATCTTCTTCGAGCAGGTGAAGCCCACGCGCAGCACGCCCTCCTCCGGGTCGGGCGCGAGCCGGGCGCGGCCCTGCACCAGAAGCCCGGGCATCGGTGCACGCCGGGCGCGCGCCGCGGCCAGAAACTCGGCACGACGGCGCAGCACCCGCACCCCTGGCATCACGTCTTTCGGAGGCAGTTTCGGGGAGGGCATGAGCGACGCTCCCCCGCCACGCTCAGGCGCTGAGCACCTTGCGGCCACGCGCGCGGCGGCGGTTGAGCACCAGACGCCCGCCCTTGGTCGCCATGCGGGCACGGAAGCCGTGGCGGCGCTTGCGCACGAGGTTCGATGGCTGGAAGGTGCGTTTCATCTCTCTCACTCCTTGCGGGCGGGCGCGGGCCACACCCGTGGGCGGCGCGCCTCGTTCCGTTCAGGGGGCAGCGGATACGCGCTGGCCGCGCGGCTGTCAACCGGCGCGCGGCGCAAATCCCGGTCCCCGTCGGCGCCCGGCGGCATTATTTCATTGCACCTGCGCCACAGGGCGGGAAATGTTACAGTGCCGCACCCGACGCGCGGGGCAGAGCACCGGATTATCACCGACGGTCAAGCGCCCGTGAAGCCCCTATCCCCTGTCGAGCCGCCGGTCCACATAGGCCGCGCAGGCAGCGGAGAGGCCCATGGACAGGACGATGAACGAAAAACGGCAGGAAGACAGAGGCGGGCTCAGGCGGATGCTCCCGCTCGCGGTGATCCTCGCGGTGGCGGCAGCGGGTTTCTTCCTGCTGCGCGACGTGCTGAGCTTTCAGGCGCTGACGGCAAACCGCGAGGCGCTGATCGGCTTTCGCGACGCCAATTACGCAGCGACGGCGGCCTTCTTCGTGCTGGTCTACGTCGTGATCGTGGCCTTCTCGTTGCCGGGCGCGACGGTGGCGACACTGACCGGCGGGTTTCTGTTCGGGGTGTTCCCGGGGGTTCTCTTCAACGTCATCGGCGCGACCATCGGCGCGACCGGCATCTTCCTTGCCGCACGCTGGGGTCTCGGCGAGACGCTGGCGCGGCGCATGGACGCCTCCGAGGGGCGCATCCGGGCAATCCGCGACGGGCTGCGCGAGAACGAACTGAGCTATCTCTTCCTCATCCGCCTCGTGCCCGCCGTGCCCTTCTTCGTGGCGAACCTGCTGCCCGCGCTGATGGATGTGCGCCTTGGTCGCTTCGTGCTCACCACATTCTTCGGCATCATTCCCGGGGCCCTGGTCTATACTTGGGTGGGCGCGGGGCTGGGCGAGGTCTTCGCGCGCGACGAGACGCCGAACCTAGGCATCATCTTCGAGCCGCAGATCCTCGGGCCGATCCTCGCTCTCTGTGCCCTGGCGGCCCTGCCCATCGCTGTAAAGAAACTGCGCGGAAAGAAGGACTTCTGAGCCATGATCGAACGCATCGAGACGGACCTCTGCATCATCGGCGGGGGCTCCGGGGGGCTGAGCGTGGCAGCAGGCGCGGCGCAGATGGGCGCGCGGGTGGTGCTGCTCGAAGGCCACAAGATGGGTG
>PHEG01000297.1 GCA_002842835.1 Alphaproteobacteria bacterium HGW-Alphaproteobacteria-2
CGCTCCTGAAGCAACGGCACGCAGGGCAGATGGATTTCACGGCTGTCAGCGCACAGGTGAAGGCGCGGCTATGCGGCGCCCGGGCCGTCAGCGAAAGCGATTGAGGCGATCGAAGGCCGCCTGAAGTTCTCCGTGCAGGCTGCGGCGCTCGCCGGGGCTTAGAAATGCGCCGAGTTCCACCTCGCGCCCGCCGCCGCGCAGGGTGAGGTAATCCTCCACCGGACCGCCCTCGGGATGCAGGAGGAGCCGAGTCCAGTAGGGATCTGCCTGCCAGCGGCGCTCTGCACCGCTGGGTTCGTGGCGGGTTATGCAGATCGCCGTGCGTGTCAGCGTCACCCGTTCCCACAGCCCGCCATCGGCGGAGTTGCGGCGGATGAAGTGCCACAGCAGCACGACAGCCCCCAGCATGAAGGGCAGCATCGCCCAGAGCGCCAGCGTGCCGAGCAGGGCCAGAAGCGGCAGCAGGAAGCCCGCACAGGCGAGTCCGATCACCCAGGCGAAGCCGCGCGGGCCGAGCGAGCGGTTGGGCCGCAGCACGATGTCGAGAAGCACGGCGCCGGAATCGAACGGGGCCCTGGCCTCGGCCGGAGCCCCGTTTGTCGTCAGCCGTTCGAGCGACATCAGTGATGTGCGGGGCGGTCCCACATCTCACGGGTGGGGAGCGTCTCGAAGGTATGCTCCGGCGGCGGGTTGGGCAGCGTCCATTCCAGCGTGTCGGCCGATTCGCCCCAGTAGGCGTTCTCGTCCACCTTGCGGCCCGCAAGCAGCGTGTAGGCCACGATGCCGATGAAGAGCACGAATGAGGCGAACGAAAGGAACGCGCCCCAGGAGGAAACCTCGTTCCAGTAGGCGAAGGCTTCCGGGTAGTCGATGTAGCGCCGGGGCATCCCCTGCCGCCCGAGGAAGTGCTGCGGGAAGAAGGTCAGGTTGGCGCCGATGAAGAACATCCAGAAATGCAGCTTGCCCGCCCATTCCGGATACTGCCGGCCGGACATCTTGCCGATCCAGTAGTAGATGGCGGCGAAGATGCAGAAGACCGCGCCAAGGCTCATCACGTAGTGGAAATGCGCCACCACATAGTAGGTGTCGTGATAGGCGCGGTCGATGCCCGCCTGGCTCAGCACGATGCCCGTCACCCCGCCCACGGTGAACAGGAACAGGAAGCCGAATGCAAACAGCATGGGCGTGCGGAAGCTGACCGAGCCACCCCACATGGTAGCGATCCAGGAGAAGATCTTGATGCCTGTCGGCACCGCGATCGTCATCGTGGCGACCATGAAATAGGTCTGCTGGGTCAGGCTCATGCCCACGGTATACATGTGGTGCGCCCAGACGATGAAGCCGAGCGCCGCGATGGCGATCATCGCCCAGACCATCGGCAGGTAGCCGAAGATCGGCTTGCGCGAGAAGGTTGCGATGACGTGGCTGATGATGCCGAAGCCCGGCACGATGATCATGTAGACCTCGGGATGCCCGAAGAACCACAAGAGGTGCTGGTAGAGGATCGGGTCGCCGCCGCCCGAGGCGTCGAAGAAGGTGGTGCCGAAGTTGCGGTCGGTCAGCAGCATGGTTATGGCACCTGCCAGCACCGGCAGCGACAGGAGGATCATCCAGGCGGTGACGAAGATCGACCAGGGGAAGAGCGGCACCTTGAAAAGCGTCATGCCCGGCGCGCGCATGTTCAGGAAGGTGGTGATCATGTTGATCGCGCCGAGAATCGACGAGGCGCCAGAGACGTGCACGGCGAAGATCGCCAGATCCATCGAGATGCCCGCCTCGCGCGTCGAGAGTGGCGCATAGAGCACCCAGCCCACGCCCGAACCCGTCTGCCCGTTGCCGCCGGGGGCCAGCAGCGAGGCAACGGCGAGCGAGGAACCAGCGACATACATCCAGTAGCTGAGGTTGTTCATGCGCGGAAAGGCCATGTCCGGCGCGCCGATCATCAGCGGCATGAAGTAGTTGCCGAAGCCGCCGAAGAGCGCCGGGATGACCACGAAGAACATCATCAGGATGCCGTGGCCGGTGACCAGTACGTTCCACAGATGCCCGTTCGGCGTGCAGTCCGCCACCGCCGCGGCTGTCAGCCGCGCACCCTCGACGCACATGTACTGCACCCCGGGCTCCATCAACTCCATCCGCATGTAGACCGTGAAGGCCACCGAGACGAAGCCCAGGATACCGGCCGTGATGATGTAGAGGATGCCGATGTCCTTATGGTTTGTGGACATGAACCAGCGCGTGAAGAAGCCCTTCCGCGCATGGCCATCGTGATGCATGGCTGCGTCCACCATCATTGTCTCCCGGTTTGTGTTCCCCTTGGCAGGCGCACGCGCCCTCGCCACCTTGTGATTGATCTATGTCAAAACCGGACTGTGGTGCAATGCCCCGCCGCTCCTGCGGCGCAGTGTCCGGGGTGCCGTTATGTCGCACC
>PHEG01000298.1 GCA_002842835.1 Alphaproteobacteria bacterium HGW-Alphaproteobacteria-2
CGGGTTGACCTCGATGAAGAAGAATTCCTGCGTGTCCATGTCCATCAGGAATTCGACGGTGCCGGCGTTCTGGTAGCCGACCTCGCGCGCGACCTTCAGGCCCATCTCGCAGATTGCGGCACGCTGCGCATCCGTGAGGTAGGGCGCCGGCGCGCGCTCCACTACCTTCTGGTTGCGCCGCTGCACAGTGCAGTCGCGCTCGTAGAGGTGGTAGATGGCGCCGTGCGTGTCGCCCAGGATCTGGACCTCGACATGGCGGGCGCGCTGGATCATGCGCTCCAGATAGCCCTCGCCGTTGCCGAAGGCGGCCTCCGCCTCGCGTCGGCCCTCGCGCACCTTCTCTTCCAGTTCTCCGGGTCCGTGTATGGGCCGCATCCCGCGCCCGCCGCCACCCCATGACGCCTTGAGCATCATCGGGTAGCCCACTTCTTCGGCCATGCGCCGCACTTCGCCCATGTCCTGGCCCAGCACCTCGGAGGCAGGGATCACCGGCACACCCGCGGCAATCGCCACGCGCCGCGCGCTGGCCTTGTCGCCCAGCGCGCGCATCGTCGCGGCCGTGGGGCCGATGAAGGCGATGCCCGCGGCATCGCAGGCTTCGACGAACTCCGGATTCTCCGACAGGAGGCCGTAGCCCGGGTGGATCGCGTCGGCCCCGGCCATCTTCGCCACGCGGATGATCTGGGGGATGCAGAGGTAGGCCTGCACGGGGCCCAGACCCTCGCCGATGCGATAGGCCTCGTCGGCCTTGAAGCGGTGCAGGCCCAGCTTGTCCTGCTCGGCGTAGACGGCCACCGTGCGCTTGCCCAAATGTTGCGCGATTGTTACGACGTCGCCGCACTGCAGTAAATCCGCAAGAACGCGGAGCCGTGTGGCCGACCGCGACCGCCCGTGGCGCGAACGCAGCATGACGGGCGCCTTGCCCGGACGCGCCGCACTGCTATTGTCACATCAAATGGAGGATGCCATGCCAGACAGACCGATCATCGCCCAGAAGGCCCCCTACCCCGTCGAGGTGGAGGCCGGAAAGGCCTATTTCTGGTGCGTCTGCGGGCGCTCCGCCCGGCAGCCGTTCTGCGACGGATCGCACAAGCAGACGGACCTCTCGCCCCTGAAATGGGAAGCGGCAGAGACGAAGCGCGTGTTCTTCTGCGGCTGCAAGCACTCGGCCAACGCCCCGCTCTGCGACGGCAGCCACAAGAGCCTGACATGAGCCTGCGACCCGATCCGACGGTCAATGTGCTGGGCGGGCCGCTTCAGCCCTGTTCGCACCAGCCGCTGACCGGCTTCTTCCGCGACGCGCATTGCAATACCTGCGCCGAGGACACCGGCAGCCATACCGTCTGTGCGGTCATGACGGCGGAATTCCTGGCCTATTCCAAGTATGTCGGTAACGACCTCTCCACGCCCCGCCCCGAATACGGCTTCCCGGGGCTCAAACCGGGGGACCGCTGGTGTCTTTGCGCCGGGCGCTTCCTGCAGGCTCATGACGAGGGCTGCGCGCCGCAGATCGACCTCGCCGCCACGCACCGTGCAGCGCTTGCCATCGTGCCGATGCCGGTGCTTCTGGAGCACGCCGGGGGGGCGGACGCTTTCTAGGCCGCGGCGTCCGCCAGGAGCGCGAGGAAGCGGTCGATCTCGCCTGCCTCCATCGACCAGTCGCAGACGAGCCGCGCGGTGAGTTCCTCTTCCGGCGGGCCTTCCGGTGCCTGCGTGGCGGGCCAAGGGTAATACGCGGCCCCGGCAGCCTGCACCCGCGCGTGCCCCGCACGCGGCCAGCCCGCGAAGATCATGTTGGCCTCGACCGGGTGCAGGAGCCGCGCTCCCGGCACCTGCGCCAGCCCGGCCGCCAGCCGTGCTGCAGCGGCATTCGCCCGGCTTGCCAGATCGAGCCAGAGCCCGTCGGCCAGATAGGCCTCCATCTGCGCGGCCAGGTAGCGGTGCTTCGAGAACAGGTGCCCAGCCCGCTTGCGGCGCAGTTCGAACTCCCAGGACAGGGACGGATCGAAGAGGATCACCGCCTCGACGCCAAGGCAGCCGTTCTTGGTGCCGCCGAAGGAGAGCGCATCCACCCCCGCCTTCCAGGTCATCTCGGCGGGAGTGCAACCCAGCGCCACGAGCGCATTGGCAAAGCGCGCGCCGTCCATATGAACCCGAGAGCCTGCTGAATGCGCAATTTCTGCAAGTCTGGTAATCTCCGTGAGGCTGTAGAGCGTGCCGCGCTCGGTCGCCTGCGTCAGCGTCAGCGGGCCGCGCTGCACACCGTGCACTCCCATCGCCCCGGTGCGTGCCAGAGCCACTGCCAGTGCCTCCGGGTCGATCTTCGCATCCGCCCCCGGCAGGGTGACGAGCTTGGCGCCGCCGGTGAAGAATTCGGGCGCGCCGCATTCGTCTTCCTCGGCATGCGAGTCGGCATGGCAGAACACCGCGTCCCAGGGCCGCGCCAGGGTGGCCAGCGCCAGCGCGTTCGCCGCCGTGCCGGTGGCCACCAGATGCACCGCCGCCCCGGGCGCTTCGAAGATCTCGCGCAGCCGCGCCACTACCCGGGCGGTGGCGTCATCGGCGCCATAGCCGCGCGCATAGCCCGGGTTCTCGCGCCCCAGGCCCGCCAGGATCGCGGGATGCGCGGGCCCGGAATTGTCGGAAGCGAAAAACATCAGCTCTCCTCCAGCAGGTGATCCTCCAGGTCTTCCTCGGCGACCTCCCATTCCGGCACCACGCGCCCCGCCATCGAGATGCCAGCGCGGCGCACGCTCTCGGGGTCGCCGGAGACCAGGGGGTGCCAGCGGGGCAGCTCCTCGCCCTGCCACAAGATCCGGTAGGCGCAGGTCTCGGGCATCCAGTAGGCGATCTCGGCGATGTTCTGCGGCGTCAGCACCACGCAATCGGGCACCAGTTGCTTGCGGATCGCGTAGTTGCCGCAGCGGCAGGTATCGGAGTCGAGCAACCGGCAGCCGACATGGGTGAAGGCCACCTCGGCAGTGTCGGCGTCCTCGAGCTTCAGCAGGCAGCAGCGCCCGCAGCCGTCGCAGAGCGCCTCCCATTCCGC
>PHEG01000299.1 GCA_002842835.1 Alphaproteobacteria bacterium HGW-Alphaproteobacteria-2
CAGGATGGTGGGGTGCAGCACCATGCGCCAGGCGATCACCGTGCCCAGCGTGATGAGATAGGCGCCGCGGTGGTGATAGACCACGCCCTTGGGCCGCCCCGTAGTGCCAGAGGTGTAGTTGAGTGCAAGGCTCTCCCATTCGTCGCCGGGCATCGCCCAGGGAAAGGCCGGGTCGCCCTGATCGAGCAGCGTCTCGTATTCGGGGTGCCGTCCGGAGGGTGCGAAACCTGCCACGCGGTCGGCCACCTCGACAATCAGCGGGCCCGGACCCTCTATGGCTGCGACCGCCGCCTCGGCCAGATCGAGGAGTGAAGTATCGACCAGCGCCACCTTCGCGCCGCCATGGGAGAAGATATAGGCCACCGTATCGACATCAAGCCGCGTGTTGATCGCGTTGATCACGGCACCCAGCGCGGGCACACCCCAGTGCGCCTCGACATGGGCGGGAATGTTGGGCAGGAGCGTCGCCACCACGTCGCCCGCCCCCACCCCCAGTGCTGCAAGCCCCGAGGCCAGCCGCGAAGCGCGGGCGCGCAACTCGCTGTAGCTCTTGCGGTGGCTGCCATAGGCGACGGCCAGATGATCGGGGAAGACCTCCGCCGCGCGGTTGAGTTGCGACAGCGGCGTGAGCGGCACGAAATTCGCGGCGTTCCTGTCCAGTCCGGTCTCGTCCGGCAGCCAGCCCATGGTGTCCTCCCGTTATCGGTTGTGGGCAACATAATTGCGCCGGGCACGCTTCTTTGAAAAGAGGGAAGCGGGAGGTGCGCGATGCGATCGGGCGAGACGGGCAGGTTTCTTCACGCGGCGGCGCATGTCGTGGCGGCGGTGGCGCTCCTGGGGCTCATCGACAATTTCGTGCGCCTGATCGCGGCCGAGGCCGGGCTCTGGCAGTTCCACATCACCCGCTCGGCCATGGTGGCCGTGGTGCTGTGGCTGGGCGCGCGCCTGCTCGGCTGGCGGCTGCGGTCCCGGCGCCCGGGCTGGGTCGCGCTGCGCTCGGCGGCGCTCTCGGGCGCGATGATGATCTATTTTGCGGCTCTCGCCTTCATGCCAATCGCGCAGGTGGCCGCCGGGCTCTTCACTTCGCCCATCTTCGTGCTCATCCTCTCGATCCTTGTGCTGCGCGAGCGCGTGGGGCCATGGCGGGTCGCGGCAGTGGCGCTGGGCTTTCTCGGCGTGCTGCTGGTGCTGGAGCCGTGGAAGAGCGGCCTCTCCGCGCTTGCGTTGATGCCGGTGGCGGCGGGCGCGCTCTACGCGGTTCAGGCGCTCGTCACCCGCCACCGCTGCGCTGGGGAGACCACGATGAGCCTTCAGGCGGGGTTCTTCGCGGCGGTGGCGGCCTGGGGCGTTCTGGGCGCGGGCTTCGTGCATCTGGTGCTGCCCGAGCCCGGCACGGGCTTCGCCAGTCGCGGGCTGGTCGCGCCCACGCCTGCCTTCTGGCTCTGGACGACGGTGCAGGCGCTGGGCTCGCTCGCCGCGCTGGCGCTGCTGACACGCGGCTACCAGACCGCCGAGCCCTCGCGGCTCGCGGTCTTCGAGTATGCCTTCCTCGGCTTTGCCAGCCTCTGGGCCTGGCTGCTCTGGGGGGAGGCGCTCTCGCCGCTTGGCTACGCGGGCCTGGCGCTGATCGCGCTGGCGGGCGCGGTGATCAGCCTGCGCTCGGGGTTGCCCGAGGCCGCGGCACGCAAGGCGGCGGCGCCATGATCGTCTCGCGCGGGAGGGGATACATCTTCGTGCACATCCCCAAGACCGGGGGAACGGCCCTGATGCTTGCGCTCGAGGCGCGGGCGATGCGCGATGACATCCTGATCGGCGACACGCCGAAGGCACGGCGGCGTCGCATCCGGCTGAAGGGGGTGCAGACCGCCGGGAGGCTGTGGAAACATTCCCGCCTCGCGGACATCGAGGGGCTGATCACCCGCGAGGAGATGGAACGCCTCTTCGTGATGACGCTGGTGCGCAACCCCTGGGACCGGATGGCGAGCTATTACCACTGGCTGCGTGCACAGCGCTTCGCGCATCCCGCGGTGGTGCTCGCGCGGCAGTTCGATTTTTCCGCTTTCCTGCATCACCCTCAGACACGGGGCAGCATCGCGGCCAATCCCTACCCCTCCTATGTAGCGCTGCCGGGTGGCGGCGAGGGATGCCGCCTTTATGCGCGCGTCGAGCATTTTGCCGAAGACATTGCGCCCTTCGAGGCACATTGCGGCTTTCGCCTCACACCTCTCGCGCGGGCCAACGCCTCTGAGCGGGCGCGCGACTGGCGGGGATACTACACCGACGCCGACGCTGCCGTGGTGGCCGAGATCTGCGCGAGCGACATCGCGCGCTTCGGCTACCGCTTCGACCCGGCGTGAGTCAGAGGCGCGACGAGAGGATGCCGGTGTTGATGCCGCCCATGCGCAATTCGCCGAAGAGCCGCTGAT
>PHEG01000300.1 GCA_002842835.1 Alphaproteobacteria bacterium HGW-Alphaproteobacteria-2
GTCGCGCTCCATCGCCAGCCCCTCGCCGCTGATGGCAACGCAGGAGAGCGCGCGCGAACTGCGCGCATAGCCGCCCGAGAAGCCGTTGCTGGCGGCCAGGTGCAGCGCCCGGTGCGAAAAGCCCGCGCTTGCCTGCTGCACCTGCGCGACCCCGGGAACGGCGAGTGCCGCGGCCTCGGCCCGGCGTGCGTCTTCCTCCAGCGCGGCGGGGTCCGGCTCTGGCGACGGATCGCAGAGTTCGAGCGCCGCCAGATCCCAGCCGTGGGCCAGCTGCCCCGGTTCCGCCAGTCCGGCCCAAGGGTCTTCGGGCGCCTCGCGGGCCATGGCCACGGCGCGCGCGGCCATCTCCTCGATCGTCTCGCGGCGGGTGTCGGAGGCGGCGACACAGGCCTGCCGCCGCCCGACGAAGACGCGCAGGCCGAGGTCGGTTCCCTCGGCACGCTCGGCCGTTTCCAGAACGCCGCCCAGCACATCGACGGATACGGCGCGCCCCGAGAGCGCCAGTGCATCCGCTGCGTCCGCTCCGGCGCGTCGCGCCGCGCCCAGCAGAGCCTCGGTGAGTGAGGCGAGGTCTTCGGCCATTCCGGGCTCCCTGCGACGTCCTGCGCGGTGGTTCAGAGGATGATCGGCTCCAGCACCTGCGGCTCGCGCACATCGACGCCGGGCAGGGCGGCAACCATCTCGGCGGCGGATTGCTCGAGCAGCGGGAACCCACTTCGGGGTGGTGCAACTCCTCGAAGAGCGCCATGTCGGCCATCACGTCGGTGTCGCCGGAGAAGTAGATCGTCCGCCCGCCGTGCTCGATCATGTAACCGGCCTCGGTGCCGAGATAGAGCGGCTTGCCATCGACGCTGAGTGCGGAGGAATGCGAGGCGGCCACCATGGTAACGTGCACATCGCCCAGCGCCACGGTGCCGCCGTTGTTGAAACCCACGGTCTGCACACCCGCAGAGCCTTCGAGCCACTGCATCAGGTCGTATTTGCCGACCACCGGGATACCCAGTTCCCCGGCGATCTTCGGTGCGTCGTTCACATGGTCGAAATGCGCGTGGCTGACCAGCACATGCGTGGCACCAGCGATCGCCTCGGCACGCCGCTCCTCGGGGAACATCGGGTTGCCGGTCACCCAGGGGTCGATCAGCAGCGTCTGGTTTCCGATCTCGATGCGGAAGCCGGAATGGCCGAGCCAGGTGATCTTCATCGCTGCCTCCCTGCGGTCCCTGATGCCGGGTGGACCCTAAGCCAGCCGGGCCCTGCCCGGCAACGGGGAAATCCGGCATTGCGGCCCCATATCTTGCGACGGAGAATGCGACTACCCAAGGACTCGCGGCTGGCCTATACTTTCAGCGTTTCACGCCCGGCCAAGCACCAGGGGAGAGGTCATGCGCTGCCCGTTTTGCGGTAACATCGACACGCAGGTGAAGGACTCGCGCCCTGCCGAGGATCATGTGACCAGATGATTTCGGGCATCGTGCGGCGGCTGGAGAGCATGGGCGAGACCGACATCCCCTCGAAGGTGATCGGCGAGATCGTCATGGAGAGCCTGAGCCGCATCGACACCGTGGCCTATGTGCGCTTCGCCAGCGTCTACAAGAACTTCCAGGCGGTGGAAGACTTCGAGGATTTCGTCTCCGAACTGCGGCCGCAGGCGCCTGAAGACAAGCCGTGATCGGGGCGGCGGATGCCCGCTTCATGCGGCTGGCATTGGTGCTGGGCGCACGCGGGCTGGGGCAGGTGTGGCCGAACCCGGCCGTGGGCTGCGTGATCGTCGCGGGCGGGCGCATCGTGGGGCGAGGCTTCACCGCCCAGGGCGGGCGGCCCCATGCCGAGACGCAGGCCCTGGCACAGGCAGGCGCGGCCTCGCGCGGAGCCACGGCCTATGTGAGCCTCGAGCCCTGCTCGCATCACGGCGCCACACCGCCCTGCGCCGAGGCGCTGGTCGCGGCGGGCGTGGCGCGGGTGGTGAGCGCCCATGAAGACCCCGACCCGCGCGTCGCCGGGCGTGGTCACGCAATGCTGCGTGCGGCGGGCGTGGCGGTGGAGACCGGCGTGCTAGAGCGCGAGGCGCGCGCACTTCAGGCGGGTTTTCTCAGCCGCGTGACACGTGGGCGGCCCATGCTGGCGCTGAAACTCGCCACCAGCCTCGACGGGCGCATTGCCACCGCTACGGGTGAGAGCCGCTGGATCACCGGGTCGCAGGCGCGGCGCGTGGTGCATGCGCTGCGCGCCACGCATGATGCCGTGCTGGTGGGGGCGGGCACGGCCCGCGCCGATGACCCGATGCTCACGGTCCGCGACCTGGGCGTTGCCCATCAGCCGCTGCGCGTGATCTGCGATTCGCGCCTGTCGCTGCAGGTAGCCTCGGCCCTCGGGCGGAGCGCGCGCGAGGTGCCTGTCTGGCTCTGCCACGGCCCCGACGCACCGGAGGCGGCGCGCGCGGCCTGGGAGGCGGCGGGGGCGCGGCTCGTGCCCTGCGCTCTTGATGCCGCGGGTCGTGTCGATGCCGCCGACATGCAGGCGCGGCTGGGCGCGGCGGGCCTGACCCGGGTGTTCTGCGAGGGCGGCGGGCAGCTTGCCGCCTCGCTGCTGGCCGCAGGGCTGGTGGACGGCCTGCACCTTTTCACCGCCGGGCTGGCGCTGGGTGCGGGCGGGCTGCCCGCGCTGGGCGATCTGCCGGGGTTCAGCCTTTCCGCCGCGCCCCGCTTCCGGCTGGACGCGGCCCGCGCGGTGGGGGGCGATCTCTACCAGCACTGGCTGGCCGGGACTTAGACCTGGCCGCAGGCTGCGGCGCGGGAAGGCCCAACTGGTCGCGCAATACGCGCGACCTCACCTCTTCCACCGCGCCTGAAGCAAGGGTGCCCAACTGGAAGGGCCCGTAGGAGACGCGGATCAGCCGGTTGACCTCCAGCCCAACGGCCTCCATCGCGCGGCGGATCTCGCGGTTGCGGCCCTCGCGCAGGCCAAGGGTCAGCCATGCGTTGGCGCCCTGCATCCGGTCGAGCGCCACCTCCATCGGACGGAAGCGCTCGCCGTCGATCTCGATGCCGTTGCGCAGCCGCTCCAGCACACGCTCCATCGGCGCGCCGTGCACCCGCACTCGATATTTGCGCAGCCAGCCGGTCGATGGCAGTTCAAGCCGCCGCTTCAGCGCGCCGTCGTTGGTGAGCAGCAGCAGCCCCTCTGACGTTAGGTCGAGCCGACCCACGCTCAT
This sequence comes from Alphaproteobacteria bacterium HGW-Alphaproteobacteria-2, assembly GCA_002842835.1. Lineage (GTDB taxonomy): Bacteria > Pseudomonadota > Alphaproteobacteria > Rhodobacterales > Rhodobacteraceae > PHEG01. The sequence continues at coordinate 3,212 of PHEG01000300.1, forward strand.
GACTCGCGGCATGTCTTCGGGCAGGCGGTCGAAGACGGTGGGCCGCCCCTTCTCGTCGCGCGCCGTGGTCACGAGGCCCGCGGGCTTGTGGTAGCGCCAGAGCCTGGGCTGCGCGGGTGGCGCGAGCGGCTTGCCGTCCACCTCCACCCGGTCGGCGGGCAGCACGTTGCGCGCGGGGCTGTCGATGCGCTTGCCGTTCACCGCCACCCGGCCCGCGGCAATCAGTTCCTCGGCGCCGCGACGCGAGGCGAGCCCGGCGCGAGCGATGACCTTGGCGATGCGCTCGCCCGATGGATTGTCCTCTGTCATGCCGCCGTCCTAGCGCGGCGCGAGCGCGGCCCCAAGCGAAACCCGCTTGCCCCGCTGCATGGCAGGCGCGAAGAAAGGGCATGAGCCTGTTTCGGAGCAATATGGACATCGCCCTCGACGAGGCGCGCCTTGCTGCCGCGCGCGGTGAGGTGCCGGTGGGCGCCGCGGTGGTGGACCCGGGCGGGCGGGTGGTGGCGCGCGCGGGCAACCGAACACGCGAGTTCAACGACCCCACGGCGCATGCCGAGATCCTGGCGCTGCGCGCCGCCTGTGCCGCCGCGGGCTCGGAACGGCTGCCGGGGCATGCGCTCTACGTCACGCTGGAGCCCTGCCCGATGTGCGCCGCCGCC
>PHEG01000301.1 GCA_002842835.1 Alphaproteobacteria bacterium HGW-Alphaproteobacteria-2
CGAACACAATCTTACCAGTCTGGGCGGCGTGGTGGCGGCGGCGGCACACGAACTCGGCACGCCGCTTGCCACCATCAAGCTGACCAGCGCGGAACTGGCTGACGAGCTGGACGACCGCCCTGAACTGAAGCGCGACGCCGAACTCATCCGCGCGCAGGCCGAGCGCTGCCACGACATCCTCCGCGGCATGGGCCGGACGGGCAAGGACGACCTGCACATGCGCCATGCGCCGCTCGGCGCAGTGCTGGAGGAGGCCGCCGAACCCCATTCCGGGCGGGGCATCGTGATTCACTACGATCTCGCCGCCGAGCCCGGCGCCGCCGGGGCGCAGCCGCAGATCCGGCGGCGGCCAGAGGTGATTCACGGGCTACGCAACCTTGTGCAGAACGCCGTCGATTTCGCCCGCACGCAGGTCTGGGTGGATGCTCGCTGGTCGGGTGACCGGATCGTGGTTCGCATCGCCGACGACGGGCCGGGCTATCCGCCCGACCTGATCGGACGCATCGGCGACCCGTTCCTGCGCCGCCGCCGCGACGAGGCGGACCGCGCGCTGCGCCCGGAATACGAGGGCATGGGGCTGGGCCTCTTCATCGCCAAGACGCTGCTCGAGCGCTCGGGCGCCGAAGTGAGCTTCGCCAATGCTGCCGATGCGGGCGGCGGGCGCTCGGGAGCCATTGTCGAGGTCGCCTGGCCGCTGCGCGCGCTGGCGCTCGATGCCGCGGCGCAGGCCGCGCCTCTGGGACAGAACGCGCCGATCCACGGTTAACGCCCGGTTAACCCTGGCCCCGCTAGCCTCTCGCATCGTGCCACGATGGGGGGCAGCCCGGCCATGCAGGATGTGACGGCGCTCTTCATCGCGCTCGGCTCGGGGCTGCTGATGGCGGCCGTGGTCTGGGGGCTGTGGCTCCGCGGCGCAAGGAGAAAGCCGCCGCACGGCGCGATACCGCAGATGGCGGAGGTTGCGCGGCTCGGGGAGATCTTCGACGCGCTGCCCGTTCCCGCCTGGGAAGAGTCGGAGGCGGGCCGCATCCTGCGGGTCAACGCCGCCTATGCGGCGCTCGCGGGCGCACCTCCGGGGGCTCCACCATCCGTCCTCTTCCCGCCCGGGGGTGCCGCGCGCCGTGCCCCTGCCGGGCAGCCGGACGGGCCGCAGTTCGATTGTTGCAGCGCGCCGCTGCCCGGTGGCGGGCGCGTGCACCTGGCGCTGCCCGCGGATGCCGCGCTGAGCGCCGAGGCGACGCTGGCGCGCTTCATGCAGACCCTGGCGAAGACCTTCGCGCATCTGCCCACCGGCCTCGCCATCTTCGACAGTGACCGCAGGCTGGCGCTCTTCAACCCCGCGCTGGGCGATCTCACCGGGTTGCCGCCCGGCTGGCTGTCGGAACGACCCACGCTGGTGGCGCTGCTCGACCGACTGCGCGCCATGCGCGTGCTGCCCGAGCCGAAGGACTACCAGAGCTGGCGGCGGCATCTCTCGGAGGTGGAGCGGCTGGCGCGGGAGGGTCACTATGCCGAGGACTGGGCGCTGCCCGGCGGGCGTGTGCTGCGCGTCACCGGTCAGCCGCAGCCGGGCGGGGCGCTCGCTTTCCTCATGGAGGACATCACCGGCGAGGTGGCCCTGCGCCGCCGCTTCCGGCTGGAACTGAGCCTCGGGCAGTCGGTGCTTGACGCGATGGATGAGGGCGTGGCGGTCTTTGGCGCGGACGGGCGGCTGATGGCCACCAACGCTGCCTACGCCGCGCTCTGGGGCAGCGATCCGGGTGCGCTGCTTGCCGATCTCGGCGCCGCCGACCTGCTCACCGCCTGGTCGGCGGCTACGGGCCCGGCGCCGGTCTGGGCTCGGGCGCGCGACTTCCTCGCCAGCCCGCGCGACCGCCGCGCCTGGCAGGCGGAGGTGGCGCTGGCCGAGGGCGGGCGGCTCTGTTGCCGCTTCGTGCCGCTCGCCCGTGGCGCCACGCTCTGCGCCTTCCGCAGGCGGGGTGGCGGCGCGGTGGCCTCGCCCGCGCACCTTCCCGAGGCGGATCTGGCCGCGTCGGAGCCCCAGCGCGGCTGATCAGGGGTGACAATTTATGGGGGATGTCCATCAATGCGATGCTTCATGTTGTGATAAGCCCGGGTGCGTGACAATGTGCGCCCGATGATCCCGATCGCCACCCTCCCGCAAGCCGCCCTGCCCGCAGCGCCCGATCCGCGCGCCCTGCTGCGCAGCGTTTTCGGTTTCGACGATTTCCGCCCCGGCCAGGCCGAAGTGGTCGAGGCGGTGCTGGCGGGGCAAGACGTGCTCGCGATCATGCCGACCGGAGGCGGCAAGTCGCTCTGCTACCAGTTGCCCGCCCTCTGCCGCCCCGGGCTCACCCTCGTCGTCTCGCCGCTCATCGCGCTGATGCGCGATCAGGTGCGCGCCCTGCGCGCGGTCGGCGTGGCCACTCGAGGAGGGTTCGCTCCGGCTGCTCTACATGGCACCCGAGCGACTGGCGCTTGGCACAACCGAGCGGTTGTTGCGCCGCGCCGGTATCGGGCTCATCGCCGTGGACGAGGCGCATTGCGTGAGCCAGTGGGGGCACGACTTCCGCCCCGACTATCTGCGCATTGGCGATCTGCGCGCGCGCCTAGGCGTGCCGCTCGCGGCCTTCACCGCCACTGCCGATGCCGAGACGCGTGCCGAGATCGTCGCGCGGCTCTTCGGCGGACGCGCGCCCGCGACCTATCTGCGCGGCTTCGATCGGCCCAACATCCGCCTCGCCTTCGCTGCGAAGGACCGCCCGCGCGCGCAGCTTCTCGGCTTCGTCGCGGCGAGGCGCGGGCAATCGGGTATCGTCTATGCCGCGACCCGCGCCCGCACCGAAACCCTGGCTGCCGCGCTCGCCGCCGAGGGGCACCCCGCGGTGGCCTATCACGGCGGCATGGAGGCCGATGCCCGCCGCCGTGTGGAGGAACGCTTCGCGCGCGAGGACGGGCTGGTCGTGGTGGCAACGGTGGCCTTCGGCATGGGAGTGGACAAGCCCGACATCCGCTGGGTCGCCCATGCCGACCTGCCCAAGTCGATCGAGGCCTATTACCAGGAGATCGGACGCGGCGGA
>PHEG01000302.1 GCA_002842835.1 Alphaproteobacteria bacterium HGW-Alphaproteobacteria-2
GGCGACCCGATCAAGGGGACGGAGCATATCGACGTGCTGGAATGGTTCCTCGCCGACGACGAGACGCAGGCCATCATCATGATCGGCGAGATCGGCGGCTCGGCCGAGGAAGAGGCAGCACAGTTCCTCAGGGACGAGGCGGCGAAGGGCCGCAGGAAGCCCGTGGCGGGCTTCATCGCCGGGCGCACCGCGCCCCCGGGCCGCCGCATGGGCCACGCGGGCGCCATCGTCGCGGGCGGCAAGGGCGGCGCCGAGGACAAGATCGAGGCCATGAGATCGGCGGGCATCGTGGTGGCCGAGAGCCCCGCGGGGCTGGGCGAGGCCGTGCTGAAGGCAATCGGATAAGGGCGAGGCCCCGGCCTGTGCGGCGCGGGGCGCATCAAGGGCGGATGAGACGATGACCGACCAGACCCCCAACAAGGGCTTCCACGACTCAAGCTTCCTTCAGGGCGCGAACGCGGCCTGGGTGGAACAGCTCTACGCGCGCTACTCGGAGGATCCGGGCGCGGTGGACGATGCCTGGGCGGCCTTCTTCGAGAGCCTGGGCGACGCCGACACCACCGTTCAGGCCGATGCGCGCGGCCCCTCCTGGGCGCGCCGCGACTGGCCGCCGACGCCCAACGACGATCTGACGGCGGCGCTCGACGGGCAATGGCCCGCCGCGCCCGAGGGCAAGGCACTGGCCGCGAAGATCGCGCAGCAGGCAGGCGATCGGCAGGTTCAGGTCTCGGAGGATCAGGTCAAGCGCGCGGTGCTCGATTCGGTGCGCGCGCTGATGCTGATCCGCGCCTACCGCATCCGCGGCCATCTTGCCGCCGACCTCGACCCGCTGGGCATTCGCGAACCCGAACCGCACCCCGAGCTCGACCCGCGCACCTACGGTTTCACCGAGACCGATCTCGACCGGCCGATCTTCATCGACAACGTGCTGGGCCTGCAGGTCGCCTCGCTGCGCGAGATCCTCGCCATCGTCAAGCGCACCTACTGCGGCACCTTCGCGCTGCAGTACATGCACATCTCGGACCCGGAACAATCGGCCTGGCTGAAGGAGCGCATCGAGGGCTACGGCAAGGAGATCAGCTTCACCCGCCGCGGGCGGCGCGCCATCCTCAACAAGCTGGTGGAGGCCGAGGGCTTCGAGAAGTTCCTGCATGTCAAGTACATGGGCACAAAGCGCTTCGGCCTCGACGGCGGCGAGGCGACGATCCCGGCGATGGAGCAGATCATCAAGCGCGGCGGGGCGCTCGGCGTGAAGGAGATCGTCATCGGCATGCCGCACCGCGGGCGGCTCAACATCCTCGCCAACGTGATGGGCAAGCCCTACCGCGCCATCTTCAACGAGTTCCAGGGTGGCAGTTTCAAGCCCGAGGACGTGGACGGCTCGGGCGATGTGAAATACCACCTCGGCGCCTCGTCGGACCGCGAGTTCGACGGCAACCGGGTGCACCTCAGCCTCACCGCCAACCCCAGCCACCTCGAAGCGGTGAACCCGGTGGTGCTGGGCAAGGTCCGCGCCAAGCAGGCGCAGGCCAATGATCCCGAGCGCAAGACGGTGCTGCCCGTGCTGCTGCACGGCGATGCGGCCTTCGCGGGCCAGGGCGTGGTGGCGGAATGCTTCGGACTCTCCGGGCTCAAGGGCCACCGCACCGGCGGCACCATCCATATCGTGGTGAACAACCAGATCGGCTTTACCACCGCGCCGCACAACTCGCGCTCCTCGCCCTACCCCACCGACATCGCGCTGATGGTCGAGGCGCCGATCTTTCACGTGAACGGCGACGACCCCGAGGCGGTGGTCCACGCCGCCCGCGTCGCGACCGAGTTCCGCCAGAAATTCGGAAAGGACGTGGTGATCGACATCTTCTGCTACCGCCGCTTCGGGCACAACGAAGGCGACGAGCCGATGTTCACCCAGCCGGTCATGTACACCAAGATCAAGCGACAGAAGACCACGCTGCAACTTTATACCGAGCGTCTGGTCGCCGACGGGCTGATCCCCGAAGGCGAGATCGAGGACATGAAGGCGGCCTTCCAGGCGCATCTCAACGAGGAATTCGAGGCGGGCAAGACCTATCGGCCCAACAAGGCCGACTGGCTCGACGGCCGCTGGTCGGATCTCAACCCTCACAAGGGCAAATACGAGCGCGGCAAGACCTCGATCCGCAAGGAGACCTTCCGCGAGGTGGGTACGGCGCTCACCCGCCTGCCTGACGGGGTGACGGCGCACAAGACGGTCGAGCGGCTGCTCGAGACCAAGCGCGAGATGATCGAAAAGGGCCGCGGCATCGACTGGGCCACGGCCGAGGCGCTGGCCTTCGGCTCGCTGCTGGTCGAGGGCTACCCGGTGCGCCTCGCCGGGCAGGACTCGACGCGCGGCACCTTCAGCCAGCGCCACTCCGCCATCGTCGATCAGGA
>PHEG01000303.1 GCA_002842835.1 Alphaproteobacteria bacterium HGW-Alphaproteobacteria-2
CTGGTCGTTCAAGACCGATGGCTGCCTCTTGGCCATCCCGCTGAAGAAGGGCTACGAGAACACCGGCTTCGCAGGCAGCGAGAACGCGAAGGGCATGAAACCCGTGGGCGCGGTGCGGAACTACCGCGGCTTCGTCTTCGCCCGCCGCGCGGCGCAGGGGATCTCCTTCGAGGACTACTTCGGCGACTCGCTGTCGTCGCTCGACAACATGGTGGACCGCGCGCCCGCCGGGCGGCTGGAGGTGGCGGGCGCGCCGCTGCGCTACATGCACCGCTGCAACTGGAAGATGCTGGTCGAAAACCAGACCGACACCTGCCACCCGATGGTGGCGCATGAATCCTCGGCCGGTACGGCGGTGAAGCTCTGGGAAGAGATGGAGAAGCCCGAGGGCACGAAGAAGCCCCCGGCGATGGAGATCATCGCCCCCTTCATGTCGCCTTACGAGTTCTTCGAGGGAATGGGCATCCGCACCTGGCCCAACGGCCACGGGCACACCGGGGTGAACACCTCGATCCATGCCGCCTATTCCGAGATACCGGGCTACATGGAGGCGATGGTCGCCGCCCATGGCGAGGGGAAGACGAAGGCGATCCTGGCCGAGAACCGGCACAACACCGTCTATTTCCCCAACATCATGATCAAGGGCCCGATCCAGCAGTTGCGCAACTTCATTCCGCTCGGCCCCGACCGCACGCTGGTGGAAAGCTGGATCTTCCGCCTGGTGGGCGCGCCCGACGAGCTGCTGGCGCGCACGGCGATGTACAACCGCATGATCAACGCGCCCACCTCGATCGTGGGGCACGACGACCTGGAGATGTACGAGCGCGCGCAGGAGGGGCTGATGTCGGAAGGGCTGGAGTGGGTGAACGTGCAGCGGCTCTATGACCCGTCCGAGAACCTGGACGAGGCGGCGGTCGAGAACGGCACCACCGAGCGGCAGATGCGCAACCAGTTCCACGCCTGGGTGAAGTTCATGACCTGCTCGATGCCCGGCGGGACTGCCTTCGCGGAGGCCACGCAATGACCGTGCCCAGCACCGAAGACCTGCGCGATTTCATCCATGCCGAGGCGCGGCTGCTCGACGAGGGCCGCTATGACGAGTGGCTGGCGCTCTGGCTGCCGGACGCCAAGTACTGGATGCCGCTCGACTACGCGCAGACCGACCCCATTCACGAGACCTCGCTGCTCTACGAGGATCTCTTCATGCTCAAGCTGCGGGTGGAGCGGCTGAAGGGCGCGCGCACCTTCAGCCAGAAGCCCAAGAGCCGCTGCCTGCATGTGCTGAACCGCCCCGACGTGGACGAGCGCGACGACTCGGCGGGCCGCTACGTGACGGTTACGCGGATGCATTACGTGGAAACCCGGCTCGACGACCAGTTCCTGCTGGCGCTCACCGCGCGCCATGAGCTGGCGCTGGTGGACGGGCGGCTGCGGATCGCGGGCAAGCGGGTGGACATCCTCAACTGCGACGCCGCCTTCGGCAACATCCAGCTTCTGCCGTGAACCTCGCGCTGGCCGATACCGTCGCGGGTACCTTCGCCGAGGCTGCCCGGCGCTGGCCCGACCGGCCGATGCTGGCCGTCCTGCCCGAGACGGCGGCGGCCTATGGCATCGCGCCGGGCGAGATCACCTTCGCCGAGGCCGCAGCCGAGGTGGCGCGGCTGCGTGGGGCCTTCGCGGCGGCCGGCTACCGCGCCGGGCAGCGGGTGATGCTGCTGTTGCAGAACCGGCCCGATTTCTTCCTGCACTGGCTGGCGCTCAACGGCCTCGGGCTCTCGGTCGTGCCGGTGAACCCCGACCTGCGCGCGGCGGAACTGGACTACATGATCGGCCATGCCGAGCCGGTGGCGGCCATCGCCATCGCCCCCCGCGGCAACGATCTGGCCAAGGCCGGGCGCGCCGTGGGGCTCTCCCTGCCGGTAGCGGCCCCGGGCGCACCCATCCCCGCGCCACGCAGCGCAGAGGCAGCCTTCGACCCCGAGGGCGACCCGGCCCGGCGCGAGGCGGCGCTGCTCTACACTTCCGGGACCACCGGCAAGCCCAAAGGCTGCGTGCTGTCGAACAGCTATTTCACGCTGGCGGGCGAGTGGTATGCCTGCGCGGGCGGGGCCTGCGACCTGTCGCCGAAGCGTGGCGAGCGGATGCTCACACCGCTGCCCGTCTTTCACATGAACGCCATGGCCTGCTCCTTCATGGCCATGCTGACCGTGGGCGGCTGCCTGATCGCGCTCGACCGGTTCCACCCGCGCACATGGTGGGCAAGCGTGCGCGAGAGCGGTGCGACCTGCCTGCATTACCTGGGCGTCATGCCCTCGATGCTGATGGGGGCGGCGCCCGGCCCGCAGGACCGGGCCCATGCCGTGCGCTTCGGCTTCGGCGCGGGGGTGGACCCGAAGCTGCATCAG
>PHEG01000304.1 GCA_002842835.1 Alphaproteobacteria bacterium HGW-Alphaproteobacteria-2
AAACTGTCCAGGCTCCAGAACGCAATGAAAGAGGTTCGGTGATGGGAATCCAGGCTGCCGAGATTTCGGCGATCCTCAAGGATCAGATCAAGAATTTCGGCCAGGAGGCCGAAGTGGCCGAAATCGGCCGGGTGCTGTCGGTCGGCGACGGGATCGCCCGCGTGCACGGGCTCGACAACGTGCAGGCCGGCGAGATGGTGGAATTTCCCGGCGGCATCCGCGGCATGGCGCTGAACCTCGAGGCCGACAACGTGGGCATCGTGATCTTCGGCTCGGACCGCGACATCAAGGAAGGCGATGTCGTCAAGCGCACCAACTCGATCGTGGACGTGCCGGTGGGCGACGGGCTCCTGGGCCGCGTGGTCGATGCGCTGGGCAACCCGATCGACGGGAAGGGCCCGATCAAGGCCACCGAGCGGCGCGTCGCCGACGTGAAGGCGCCCGGCATCATCCCGCGCAAGTCGGTGCACGAGCCGATGGCCACGGGCCTCAAATCGGTGGACGCGATGATCCCGATCGGCCGCGGCCAGCGCGAGTTGATCATCGGCGACCGCCAGACCGGCAAGACCGCCGTGGCACTCGACACGATCCTCAACCAGAAAGTGTATAACGAGGCTGCAGGTGACGACGAGAGCAAGAAGCTCTACTGCGTCTATGTCGCTATCGGCCAGAAGCGTTCCACCGTGGCGCAACTCGTGAAGAAACTCGAGGAAACCGGCGCCATGGCCTACACGATCGTGGTGGCCGCGACCGCGTCGGAGCCCGCGCCGATGCAGTATCTGGCGCCCTATTCCGCGACCGCGATGGCCGAGTATTTCCGCGACAACGGGCGTCATGCGCTGGCCGTCTACGACGATCTCTCGAAACAGGCGGTGGCATACCGGCAGATGTCGCTGCTGCTGCGCCGCCCGCCGGGGCGCGAGGCCTACCCGGGCGACGTGTTCTACCTGCACTCCCGCCTGCTGGAGCGGTCCGCGAAGCTCAACGAGGATCACGGCGCCGGGTCGCTGACCGCGCTGCCGATCATCGAGACGCAGGCGGGCGACGTGTCGGCCTATATCCCGACGAACGTGATCTCGATCACCGACGGGCAGATCTTCCTCGAGACCGAACTTTTCTACCAGGGCATCCGCCCGGCGGTGAACACCGGCCTGTCAGTGAGCCGCGTGGGCTCGTCGGCGCAGACCAAGGCGATGAAGTCGGTCGCGGGCACGGTGAAGCTGGAGCTTGCGCAGTACCGCGAGATGGCGGCCTTCGCGCAGTTCGGTTCGGACCTCGACGCGGCCACGCAGCGGCTGCTGAACCGCGGCGCGCGGCTCACCGAACTGATGAAGCAGCCGCAGTACTCGCCGCTCACCAACGCCGAGATCGTCTGTGCCATCTACGCCGGCACGCATGGCTATCTCGACAAGATCGCGGTGGGCGACGTGGTGCGCTTCGAGCGCGGGCTCATCAAGCACCTGCGAGCGAATGCGCAAGACCTGCTTGCTGACATCACCAACAACGACCGCAAGGTCGACGGTGAGCTCGAGCAGAAGATCAGGGCCGCGCTGGATGCCTACGCCAAGGACTTCGTCTGATCCGGGGCAAGGGGAAGGATTAGGCCTATGCCGAGCCTGAAGGACCTGAAGCTTCGCATCGACAGCGTGAAGTCGACGCGGAAGATCACCAAGGCCATGCAGATGGTCGCCGCCGCCAAGCTGCGCCGCGCGCAGGAGGCCGCCGAGGCCGCACGCCCCTATGCCGAGCGCATGTCGGCGGTGATGGCCAATGTGGCGGCTACCGCGCAGGGCCGTGACGGCGCGCCGAAGCTGCTGGCGGGAACCGGCGCGGACCAGACCCATCTCCTGGTGGTGATGACCTCCGAGCGCGGGCTCTGCGGCGGCTTCAACTCGTCGATCGTGAAGCTGGCGCGGGCGCGCATCGAGGCGCTGGCGCGGGCGGGCAAGACGGTGAAGATCCTCACCGTCGGCAAGAAGGCGCGCGAGCAGCTCAAGCGCGACCATGCCGCGCGGTTCGTAGGCCATGTGGACCTGTCGGAGGTCAAGCGCCTGGGCTACGAGAACGCGCACGCCATCGCCCGCGATCTTCTAACGCGCTTCGATGCGGGGGAATTCGACGTCGCCACGCTCTATTTCAACACCTTCAAGTCGGTCATCAGCCAGATCCCGACCGAACGCCAGGTGATCCCGGTGAAGGTCGATGCCGATGCCGCGTCGGGCACGCTCTACGACTACGAGCCCGACGAGGAAGAGGTCCTGCGCAACCTGCTGCCACGCGGCGTGGCGACGCAGGTGTTCACCGCGCTGCTGGAGAACGGCGCCTCCGAGCAGGGGGCGCGGATGTCGGCGATGGACAACGCCACGCGCAATGCGGGCGAGATGATCGACAAGCTTACGATC
>PHEG01000305.1 GCA_002842835.1 Alphaproteobacteria bacterium HGW-Alphaproteobacteria-2
CGCTTCGGGGTGCGGGCCACGCGCCTCGAGCCGCCCGATCCCGTCGAGATCGAGGTGCAATGCCAGCCTGTCGGCCAGCGCGGCGGGGGCCGCCTCGCCGGGCTCCGCGCCCTCGTCGAGCAGCACGAGGCAGGGCGCCTCTCCGCGATCGCTGGCCTGCGCGAGCCGCGCGGCGAGCCCCGCGCCGATGCGCTCGGCGGTGGGCAGGATCAGCGTGCCCGCCCGCGCCAGAACCCCCGCGAAGCGCCGCGGCGCGCCCACCGCAAGCGTGGCGCCAAGGTCGAGACCGCCGAAGAGCTGCGCGTCGTCGATCTCCGGGTGGATGCGGATTGCCGGGCCCGGGAGCGGCGCCAGCAGCCGCACTGCGGCCTGCTGCACCGGGCCCACTCGGGCGCGGATCACCACGCCGCCCAGCCCCCGGGGATCGACCGCGAGCAGCGCCAGCGCCAGCCAGGCCCGCGCCCATCTCTCCGTGCCCGCGCTCACCCCAGCACGTCGGCCAGCGCCCGCGCTACGCGTGCTGCGCTGCCCGCCTCGTCGAGCGGGTCGCGCCGCAGCCGGTGCGCGAGCGCGAGCGGCGCCACCGCGCGCAGATGGCCGCGCTCCAGCGCATCGGCGCCCTCCAGAGCCGCCAGCGCCCGCCCGGCGCGCAGCAGCGTCAACTCGCCGCGCAGCCCGTCCGCTCCCACCGCAAGGCAGAGAACCGCGCAGTCGCGCAGCGCTGCATCTGGAGTGGCGACGCCGGGCAGGGCTGCGCGCGCCGCCACGATGCGCGCGCGAAGCCGCGCCTCCTCGGGCTGCCAGTCGGACAGGAAGGCGGCGCTGTCGCGCTCGAAGGCATCGCGGCGGCGGATCACTTCCACCCGCGCGTCGATGTCAATCGGACTTGACACTTCGACTGACAGGCCGAAGCGGTCGAGCAGTTGCGGGCGCAGTTCGCCCTCCTCCGGATTGCCCGATCCCACCAGCACGAACCGCGCCGGATGGCGGATCGAGAGTCCCTCGCGCTCGACGACGTTCTCGCCGCTCGCCGCCACGTCGAGCAACAGATCGACGAGGTGGTCCTCCAGCAGGTTGACCTCGTCGATGTAGAGATAGCCGCGATGCGCGCGGGCGAGCAGCCCGGGCTCGAAAGCCTTCTCGCCGCGGGCGAGCGCGCGCTCGATGTCGAGTGCGCCAACAACCCGGTCCTCGGTGGCGCCGAGCGGCAGGTCCACCACCGGAGTGGGGCGCTCGACCACGCGGCTGCCCACGCCCGTTACCCAGCCGGGTACGTCCTCGGGGCGGGCGGAGTTGTTGGGGCAGCCTTCCACCGCCGTGATGGGCGGCAGCAGCGCGGCCAACGCCCGCACCGCGGTGGACTTGCCCGTGCCGCGGTCGCCGAAGACCAGCACACCACCGATCGAGGGATCGATCGCGGTCAGCACCAGGGCGCGTTTCATCGCTTCCTGTCCGACGATGGCCGAGAAGGGGAAGGGGGCATTGGTCGTCGTCGGGCGGGTCATGCGGGCCTTTCGAGTATCGCAAGCGGCGAGGCGCCGCCCCAGGTGCCGGTATCGCCCAGCAACGCGAACCTTGCATAGAGTTCCTCGCGGAACCAGCCCTCGTTGCGTACCGCGCGGATGGCGCGGGCGTGGGGTCCGTCGACACGGGCGAAGGCCGCCATGCTGGCGGTGTCGGGCCAGATCGAGAAGGTGACCTGATGCAGGAGCGGAACCTCGCCGATGCCGATTTTGAAGATCACGTTGGGGTCGCCGCCGATCGCCGCGCTGATGTCGGGCACCCGACGCCAGAAGGCGCGGGCGATGCCCGGTTTCAGTGTTGCACGGGTCAGCGCGGCGAGCGGACCCGCTACCGGGCGCTCTTGCCCCACAAAGGGCGACGCCCCCGACCACCGCCCGCGCGACGAGAGCGGCGCGAGAAACACAGTCCAGTCCTCCGCGGCGCGTCGGCGGTAGCGGGCGAAGACCGGCGCCCCGGCAACCCGGGCGCGCGCGGTCGGGAGATCGTGCCAGCAGGCGAGGATCGCGTAGACCGACCAGTTGGGCCGCGGCGTGAAGCCCTCGCCGGTGCCCGAGCCGCAGAGTTTCCAGAACCCGATGCCTGGGGTGCGCGCCAGCGCAGGCCGGGCCAGCGCCATCATCGCCAGCGCCCAGCCGCGGGTGGCGGGGCGATCGAAATGGAAAAGGCTGAGGCTGACGGTCTGCATCGCGGGGAAATCCTGCGGCGGACTCGGGCGAGTGTCAAATTAATCTGACACGATTTTGCGGCGCAGAAAAATGGCATGCCGAATTGTCAATCAAACTGGACATGTGTAGCCTTGACACATGATGACCCGAGTCGATCCTGCGCTGGCGGCAGAAGCCCGGGGTGCGTCCGCCCCCCGCGCCGTTGTGATCGGACGGTGCTCGACCGGCTCGACAGCCCGGGCGGGCGCGGCTCTGCGCTGCATGTCGAGGGCCACCGTTTCGATCTCGGGCCCACCATCGTCACCGTGCCGCAGGTGTTCCGCGACCTCTGGGCCGCATGCGGGCGGGACTTCGACGTGGATGTGGACCTGCGCGCGCTCGACCCTTTTTACGAAATCCGCTGGCCCGACGGCTCTGCCTTCCGCGCCCGGCAAGACACGCAGGCGATGCTGGCCGAGGTGGCGCGCCTCTCGCCCGGCGACCTGGCGGGCTACCGGCGTTTCCTGCGCGATGCCGAGGAGCGCTATGGCTTCGGCTTCGAAAACTTGGGCCGTCGGCCGATGCACCGGCTGGCCGACCTGCTGGCCGTACTGCCGCGTTTCGCCTGGCTGCGTGCCGACCGCTCGGTCGCGGCCCATGCCGCTCGGCGGGTGCGCGACCCGCGGCTGCGCATGGCGCTGTCATTCCATCCACTCTTCATCGGCGGCGACCCGTTCCGGGTGACGTCGATGTATGCGCTCGTCAGCCATCTGGAGAAATGCTTCGGTGTCCATTACGCGATCGGCGGCGTCGCGGCCATCGCCGCGGCCATGGCGCGCGTGGTGGCCGATCAGGGCGGGCTGGTGCAGCAGGGTGCCGAGGTGGACGAGATCCTCGTGCACGGCGGTGCCGCGCGCGGCGTGCGGCTGACTGGCGGCGAGATCGTCACCGCCGAAGTCGTGGTCTCGAACGCCGATGCCGGGCATACCTACACGCATCTGCTGCGCAACCACTCGCGGCGGCGCTGGCGCGGCGACCGGCTCTTGCGCAAGCGCTGGTCGATGTCGCTCTTCGTCTGGTACTTCGGCACCAGGGGCACGCGTGGGATGTGGCCGGATGTCGGGCATCACACAATCCTCAACGGCCCTCGCTACGAGGGGCTGGTGCGCGACATCTTCCGCAACGGGCGGCTGGCCGAGGACATGAGCCTCTACATCCACCGCCCCTCGGTGACAGACCCCACAGTGGCGCCCGATGGCGACGATACCTTCTATGTGCTCTCGCCGGTGCCGCATCTGGGCCATGCCGACCCGGTTGACTGGCAGGCGATGGCCGAGCCCTACCGCGCCCGCGTGGCACAGGTGCTGGAGGAGCGGCTGATGCCGGGCTTTGCCGCGCGGCTAGGCCCCGAGCGCATCTTCACCCCCGAGACCTTCCGCGACCGCTACCTCAGCCCCTTTGGCTCGGGTTTCTCGCTTGAGCCGCGCATCCTGCAAAGCGCCTGGTTCCGGCCGCACAACATCAGCGAGGAGGCGCGCGGGCTCTATCTGGTGGGGGCAGGCACACACCCCGGCGCGGGGCTGCCCGGCGTGGTGGCAAGCGCCGAGGTGCTGGGCAGGCTGGTGCCCGACGCGGCGGCGGTGCGGCCATGATCGCGCGGCCCGGCGCTCGCGCTCTATGCCTTCTGCCGGCTCGCCGACGATGCGGTGGATCTGCACGCAGAAAAGGCCGCGGCGGTATTGCGCCTGCACGAGCGCCTCGACCGCGCCTATGCGGGCCGCCCGGCGAATGCCCCTGCCGACCGCGCCTTCGCCGCGGTGATCGACGCCTTCGAGATGCCGCGAGAATTGCCCGAGGCGCTGCTCGAAGGGCTCGCATGGGACGCGATGGGGCGGCGCTGTGCCACGCTCTCGGAACTATATGCCTATTCCGCGCGGGTGGCCGCCGCGGTGGGAGCGATGATGTGCGTGCTGATGCGTGCGCGCAGTGCGGGCGTGCTGGCGCGGGCCTGCGACCTGGGCGTCGCCATGCAGCTCACCAACATCGCCCGCGACCTGGGCGAGGATGCCGCCGCCGGGCGGCTCTACCTGCCGCTCGCCTGGCTCGCAGAAGCGGGAGTGGAGCCTGAATCCTTCCTCGCCCGCCCCGAACCCACACCCGAGATTCGCGCGCTGGTGGCGCGGCTGTTGCGCCAGGCGCAGGCGCTCTATCACAGGGCCGAGGCGGGGGTGGGCTACCTGCCGCTCGCCGCGCGCCCCGGCATCTATGCCGCGCGGCACATCTATGCGGCTATCGGTGGGCAGGTGGCGGCGGCGGGGCATGACAGCGTCACCCGCCGCGCCCGCACGGGCGGCGT
>PHEG01000306.1 GCA_002842835.1 Alphaproteobacteria bacterium HGW-Alphaproteobacteria-2
CGCATGCGCCCGAAGAGGCGCGGGATCACCGCGCCTTCGGTCGCAGAGGTGATGCGCAGGCTGTCGAGCCGCTGGCCCTCGATGCGCTGGGTGGGCGCGAGCGACGAGACGATGAAGCTGTCGACCACCGAGCCGAGGGTGGAGCCGACAAAGCCGCCGATCGTCGCGGCACTGACGCCGAGGATCGCGCCGCCGAAGCTGCCGCCGATGGCGGCGCCAGCGGCGCCGAGGACAAGCGTTGCCATAGTGTTCTCTCAGCGTTGGGGAAAGAGGAAGGCGAAGGCGATGCGGCGTGCCCAAGTTGGCGTGAGCGGTTCCTCGATCACGCCGAGCCGCTCACAGGCGTGCAGAAAACTGTTGGGCCCGGTAAGGATGCCGACATGCTTGGCGATGGCGCGCGGCATCATCCGGAACAGCACCAATGCGCCGGGACCGGCGTCGCACGGGGTAATCTCGATCATCATCGCCCGCGCGCCTTCCGCCAGCACCTCGCGCGGGCCCGTCTCACCCCAATCCCGGCTGTAGGGCGGAATCGGGAACGGCTCGGGGCCAACGACCTCGCGCCAGACGCCGCGCGCGAGCCCGAGGCAGTCGCAGCCGACGCCCTTGAGCCTCGCCTGGTCGTGATAGGGCGTGCCCAGCCAGCCGCGTGCTGCGGCGATGACGCGCCCGGGATCGGCGGCGTTCACAGCACCGACCCCTCGTGCCCGCCTGACGTGGAGGCGTAGCGCAGGATGGTGTCCTGCCCCGGGATGTGCTGGAAGCCGCGAAAGTTCACGACATTGCCGAATTTCTCCGCGCAGGTCTCGATGCGCTTGTCACAGCCCGCGCGCGCGATGAAGCCGTCGCCCTCGGCGATGGCGCGCACCGGGGCTTCCAGCAGGGTGAGAATGGCGACGCCGGGGGTCACATCGTGACCCAGCACCTCCGTCTTGCGCCCGGCATTGGCCCCGCTGGTCCATTCAACGGTTCCGAAAGCGAACCAGCCCGGTGCGAAGCCGCCAAGACCGGAGGCGGTGAAGGCACGGTCGCGCAGAAGATCAAGGACAGCGCCCACGCCCCTGAAGGCCGGATCCTCGAGATCGACACCGCAGCGCGCATCGCCGAGTTCCGCGTCACAACTCGCCTGGAATATCCGCCCGACCGTCTGGCCCAGCACATGGGCGAGGCTGCGCACCTCCGCGACGAAGGCGAGCCGCCCGCGCCGGATCTGGCCGATGGCGCCGCGCCGCATCAGCACGCGCTGGGAGGTCGCGGCCCAGTTCACCCGCCAGACTTCCACCTCGGCGTTGTCCCAGCGGCCGTCGAGGATGTCGGTCTCGGTGATGCGGTCCGAGGTCAGCACACCCTCGGCGTCCTGCGCATCGACCGACAGGTCCGATCCCGAGCGCACCTCGGAGGCCGTCAGGCCACTCTCGGGCTCGAAGTCCGTGCCGTCGAAAGACAACGTGCGATCATGATCGGTGAAACCGAAGCTCGCGCCATCGGCGCGGGTGATCCGCCAGCACCAGGCGAGCGTGGTTGTGCCCTCGTCGAGATGGGCCTGCAGCTCTGGCGCAAGGGTCTTCATCGGCAGGTCCCCGTCATGCGATCATCGAGATCGGCGATCCAGTCCGCCCAATCGGGGGGCACTTCCGCGACGGTCTCGGCGGGCGGCCGGGCGAGCCGCGCTTCGGCATAGGAGGCACAGCCCGCGTCACCAGCGCCCATCGTTGTCGCGCAGCCGGTCAGCAGGATCGCCAGCGCCGCGACCGTCGCGAACCGCCGCGCGCCCGCGCCCCACGCGCTGGCTCTTGTCTTCCATTGCATCGCGTTCCGCCTCCCGTTTGCCATCACGCTTGCCTGTCATCCGGCCCCAGACCCGGCCGAGGACGACGCCCCCGACAGCACCCAGAGCCGCGACCAGCCAGATCAGAATGTCAGCCATCCTCCCGCTCCCCGCGCGCCGCGGCGACGCAGAGGCCGACGACCGGGACGCCAAGGCTGCCGCCCACGACCACACCTGCGAGGAACTCAAGCATCGCCTTGAAACCCCCGCTCGATCCGGTCACGCAGGCCGATCAGGCCCAGACCGAGGAACATCAGCCCTGCGGGCGAGGCGTCGCCGCTGCCGGCCAGCAGCGCGACCAGTTGGGAAAGCTCGCCGAGCGGGCCGGTGGCGGGCAGCGCGAGGGAGGCAATGCCGGTGAGCATGGCGAGCAGTCCCGCCCACCAGGTGAGCGAGGTCGGTCGGAAATAGCGCATGGGGATCAGGTCCTCCGGATCAGGGTGGAAAAGAACGCCGCCAGCCGGGCGAGCCATCCGGTCGGCGGGATGGGTTCAGGCGGGACGGTCGGTTTGGCTGGTGCGGCCTCGACGGAGAGTTCCGTTGGCACGGGTTGCGGGCGCAGCAGCGCCAGCTCCCGCCCGGATAGCGACCATGGCGGAACAGATCGCGCTCGGCTTCGCGGCGCGGAATGATGGCCGCTGGTCGCCGCCAGCCCATGAAGGCCGCAGCCGCCGCCTCGCGGTCGCCCGCGTTCAGGCGCCGCGTGAGCGCAGCCTTGGCGATGCCGCCGGTGTTGTAGTGGAAGCTGACCAGTGCATCGAATTCGTGCGGCGCCAGCGGCGCCTTCACCGCGCGCAGCACGGCGGCCTCGTAGCGCGCGATGTCGGTCCGGAAGACCCGGAACGCCTCGCGGATCCCGGCATCGAGATCGGCGGGCATGCCTCGGGGCATGGTGGTTGGATCGGGCGGCCCGGCTGCGGCCGTGTGGCCGATGCCGAAGGTCCAGACGGCCTTCGCATCGAGATAGGGTCCGGGCACGATGCCTTCGTGCCGGACGAGGGCCAGCAGGCCCCGGTCGGTCATGTGCATGGGATTACCGGAAAAGCGAGAGGACCAGGATCAGCGCCGCGACGGCGAGGCCTACCGCCAAGCGGTGGCGGAAGGCCTGCCGAGGGTCGGCAGGGTCGCAGCGCAGCGCGCGCGCGAGGCGGAGAAGCTCATTCATCGCCGCCGCCTTCCTTCGCTCGACGCAGCCGGGCGAGGACGAGTTCTATGAAGGCGGGCCCGAAGACGCCGACAAGATAGGCCGCCGAGCCCGCGGCCCCGCCCGCCGGGATCGCCTCGGGCGGCAGGCCCATCCAGCGCGCGACGACAGCCATCGACAGGCTGCCCATCCCGGCGGCGATCAGCCCGCCGAGCAGGATGTGGCGGATCGCATCGCGCAGGCGCATCTTCGTGGTCAGCGCATTCGTCGCGCCCCCGAGCGCGCCCCAGGCGGCGAGGATCACCGCAGTGGACGTGGCGAGTTCCTTCAGAACCGCAGCAATAAAGCGGGATTCATCGTTCATCGGCGCAGTTCCAGAAGCGGAATGGTGGTGATCGAGCCGAGCCGCTCGAGGTCGAGCGTCACGTCGAGCGCGTCGGTGTCGAAGCGGACCGGCACGTCGAAGGCGAAGCCCGCGGTGATGGCGACTCCCGGCGTGGGCGCGCTATCGAAGGTCACGACGCCGGTGGTCGTGTCGACGGACCAGCCAGACGGCTGCTCCACGCCGCCGAGAGCGATGCGCACGGTGCCCGCTACCGGCTTGGCAATGGCGCGCGTCCAGGATTGCGCGCCCGAGGCGTAGCGCTTCACCAGCTGGAAGGCGGTGGTCGTGCCGTCGCCGGTGCCGATGGACTGATCGGTCGGCGATGGCGTCCCCGAGGGCAGGCAGGACTTGTGGTCGCCCCAGTCCCTGAAGCGAAAGCCGTGCAGGCGACCGTTCCGCGCCTCGAAGAAGGCGACGACGGCGGCAAGATCGTCGGCGCGGCGGATGCCGTAGGCGACGTCGTAGCGGCGCCGCGAATTCGCCCAGCTGGCGTTGCGCTCCTCGTCGCCCGAGGCCAGTTCGACG
>PHEG01000307.1 GCA_002842835.1 Alphaproteobacteria bacterium HGW-Alphaproteobacteria-2
GCCCCGAGCCCGGGCATCACGATGAATGCCAGCGCCTGCACCGCCTGAACGCCCAGCATCAGCACCTGCGTCCAGACCACCAGCGCGAGCGCCCCCGCGTCCCCGCCCTGCCCGCCGAAGAGCCGCCCGATGCGGTGCGTTGCGTGCACGGCAATCACGAAGATCACCCCCTGCACCGCCGCCATGGCCAACGGATTGGCCAGCACCGCCCCCACCACGCCCGGTGGCCGCGGGCCGCCCGTGAGCGCGGCGGACAGCTCCGAGAGGATCACGCTCAGCAGAACAACCAGCGCGCCGGTCTGCCAGAGCACGGGCGCGGGCCAGCCCGCCGCTTCACGCAACACCGCTGCGGCGCCAGCCTTCGGATCGGTCAGGCTCAACCGCGCCAGACCTGCCAAGTCTATGGGCATGCGCCCCCCGGTCAGATGATCTCAGATAAAGAGTTGCGACCAGAAATAGAGCGCGAGCAGCACGGCCACAAGGCTTGCGAGCGACAGGTAGAGAAAGACGCGCGATTGCGATCGGAACATGTGCACCTGCATCAGCGTGCCGGAGAGAAACCACACGAAGGCGAGAAGCCCGATCCAGTAGAAGCTCTGCATCGACTGCGCCGATCCCAGCAGCGGGAACCAGGCGGCCAGCGCATACAACGCCGCCAGCGTCAGCGCTGACGCCACGTCGATGGGCATTGCCACCAGCGCCGCCCAGAACACCGCGAAGCGTGTGTCGCGGTCGCTGCCCCAGCCTCCTGCACGGCGGCAGGCCGCCGCGAGCACCGCGGACAGCACGTAGAACCCGATGAAGCGACCGACGATGACGGCAGCCAGGGTCTGCAGGGGCAGGCCCGTCAGCACGAGCCCGTCCGGGCCGGGCACGATCACCGCGCGGATCAGCCAGGCAATGGCCGCACCCAGTGTGGACACGGTAACCAGCATCAGCAGGAAGATCTCGTCGGGTTGCGCCGCCAGCAGCCGCGCCGTGGCGCGGCGAATGTGCCACCAGGAATAGATCACCTGATAGGTCAGCGTGCCGCGATCGAATTGAACGAGCGATTGCGATTCACAGGGAAGGTAGGCAGGAAATGTGCTCAATTTTAGACAACCGGGAGACGAAACACGCTCACGTGGCGTCTATGGCACCGGCCGGGCGGAGAACCGCCAACAGTCCCACGAGCCAGAAGACGAGAAATGCCCCGGCCGCAAGCCAACCCGCCGCCACGCCTCCGGCGATCCCGGCTCCCTGAAGCAGGGCCTTGAGCACAAGCGCCGGGCTCGCCGCCAGAAGCGCCCAGAAGAGCGCCGCACGCGCCGCGCGCCCTTGCGCATGCCGCACCCCGCAGAGCCGCAGGCCCATCCACGAGAGGCCCGCAAGGGCATAGAAGAAGAGCGGCGCGAGGATGAGCCCGCCCAGCAGCCGCCCGGCCGCCAGCGCCTCGGGGGGTACATCCGCCTCTGGCGGGGCGCGCGTCTCCCCGGCGAGCCCCGCGACGGCCGCGAACAGCAGGGCCAGCATCAGCCAGCCCAGCAGGCGGCGCTCCTCTGCCGTGGCGATGCGCCGCGCCGCCACGGCGCGCGGGTGCACCCAGCTTTCCAGCACGTCGCGCAGAAGACGCATCAGCCGCTCCGGTGTCGCGCCAGCCAACCCTCGAGTCGGCCGCGGATCTCCTCGGCCAGCGCCGCATCCTCGATCTCGGCGATCGCTTCGGCGAGGAAGGCCAGCACCAGCAGGTTCTGCGCCTCGTCCCTCGGCACACCGCGCGCGCGCAGGTAGAAAAGCAGATCGTCGTCGATCGCGCCGGTGGTCGAGCCGTGACTGCACTTCACGTCGTCGGCGTAGATCTCGAGTTCCGGCTTGGCGGAGAAGGCGCTCGCCTCGTCGAGCAGCAGCGACTGGCTGAGCTGATAGCCGTCCGTGCGCTGCGCGCCGGGACGCACGAGGATCTTGCCCTGGAATACCCCGACCGCGCCGTTGCGCAGCACCTTCTTGAATACCTGGCGGCTTTCGCAGTCTTCGGCGGCGTGGATAACGAACACGGTGTCATCGTGATGGAACGCTTCGCGTACCGCATCACCCAGCGCAGCTCCCGCCAGATGCACCACGGCCCGCGGCCCGGCGAGTTCGACCACCTGCTCGTTTCGGGTGAGCCGCCCGTTGGCGGTCAGCGTGAAGGATTTGTAGGTGGCCCCGGAGGCCAGCCGGGCGAAGCAGTGGGTGACCGCGCGCCGCTCGTGGTCGCGGCCCTGGGCGCGGATGTGGTGCAGTGTGCCGCCCTCGGCGATGTCGGCCTCCATGACCGTGTTGAAACGCGCCGCGCCGGGGCCATTCTCCAGCAGCGTCAGGCTGGCGCCGGGCTCGACGCGGATCAGGTGGTGCACCAGCGCATCCGAAGCTTCGTCGAGGTGGCGATAGACGAGCGACACGGGCCGCGGCGCGCGGCCGGTGACGCGGATCGCCAGCCCCTGCCCCGCCCGCGCCGTGTTGAGCGCGGCAAGCGGGCGCGGCACGGGCGCCTGCCCGCGCGCCTCCAGCACGCCGTGGAGGTCGCGAGCCCAGTGGATGTCGCGCGCAAGCGCCTCGGCGAGCGGCACGATCTCGACATGCTCCAGCGCGAGCGGGTCGGAGGCCGCGAGGTCGAGCACCCCATCTGTGAAAACGATGCGTAGCCGGTCCATCGAACCGAAAACGGGCGCCTCGTCGGTCTTCAGCACCGCTGCGCGGGGTGCATCGGGCACTGTCAGCCCAGCGGGATCGGTGAACCTCCAGTACTCGTCGCGCCGACCCGGCAGCCCCATGCCAAGCAACCGCGCCTCGGCGGCAGCGCGCGCGGCCTCTGCCCAACCCGCGCCCGCGGGCAGCGGATGCCGCGCCAGAAGCGCCGCCGCTGCGTTTTCTTCCTTCGCCGCAGGAGCCGCCATCATGCCGTCTCCCGCAGGATGTCGGCATAGCCGTTCTGCTCGACCTCCAGCGCCAGTTCAGGCCCGCCCGACTTCACGATCCGCCCGTCGGCGAGGATGTGCACCACATCGGGCACGATATGGTCGAGCAGCCGCTGGTAGTGGGTGATCACCAGGAACGCCCTGCCCGCATCGCGCAACGCGTTCACGCCGTCGGCCACCAGCTTCATCGCGTCCACATCGAGCCCCGAGTCGGTCTCATCGAGGATGCACATGCGCGGGCTCAGCACCGCCATCTGGAGGATTTCGTTGCGCTTCTTCTCGCCGCCCGAGAAACCCACGTTGACCGGCCGCTTGAGCCCACGCCGGGTATCTCGACCGGATACTGGAAGGCGAGGAAGAGCCCAGCCGCCGCGCGCACCTCGGGCTCCATCTCCAGAATGTCCTGCCCGTCCAGAGTGGCGGAGCCTCCGGTCACCACATAGCCGTCGCGCCCCGAAAGCACATAGGAGAGCGTGGACTTGCCCGAACCGTTTGGCCCCATGATTGCATGAACGGCACCGGCAGGCACCGAGAGGGAAAGCCCCTTGAGGATCTCCTTGTCCTCTTCCTCAAGCTTCACATGCAGATTGGTGATGTCCAGCATTCCTCGCTCCGTTCGATTGTCCTGCCTCAGAAGGGCTCGTTGAAGAGGCGGATGATTTCAGTCAGTTGCGCACGCGGCAGCGGCGCCGGTTCGATCTCGAAGCGCGCCATGCGCCCGCGCGTCGCGGCGGGTGCAATGAAGCGTTCCACGGCACGGTATGTCGCGCGCCCCACATAATCGTCGAACAGCACCGTCACCGGCTGCTCGCTGCGCAGGAGCGCCGTCAGCAGGCAGGCCGGGCGAAAGCGCCCGTCGATCAGGATCAGGTCGGGCGGCACGAAACCGGGCCGGTCCCAGACCGACAGCGGATAGGCGTGATAGCCCCGCCAGCCCGCGTCGGAAACCGGGCGGCCCCATTTTCCGGTCAGCCCGATGTCGGCGTGGTGCAGCGTCACCGGCGAGGGCAGCGCCGCGGCGTCGAGATGGCGGCGCAGCCGCCGCGCCCAGCGCCGGTCGCTCTCGACCGAGAACACCTGCTTGCCCGGCTGGCTGGCGGCCAGAACCGTGGAGCCCCCCGAGCCGTATTCCAGGATCACCCGCGCCGCGCCATAGCACTCGCGCACCCATGCCGCCTCTTCCGGCGGGAAGGTCAGCGGGAAGGCATCGTCGCCCGCCGTCTGCTCTGCGATCTCGTTCATGTTCCGCCTTCACACTGCCCAAGCGCGTCAGGCGCTCACTCGGCCCCGGGGCGCGCCTGTCCTTCTCCGCGTGCCCGGTCCACCAGCCGCACGATGCCCACGGTCAGAGCGCTCCAGCACAAGAACAGCACGAACCCGATCAGCAGTTCCATCCCCTCGGCCCGATGCCCGGCAAGCCAGCCCGCCTCCACGCACCTCGCTACGATCTCGTCATGGCCAATGGCGAGACCGAACACGACAAGATGCCCCAGGATCAGCAGCGCCAGCCGCCGCCCCTCGGCCCGCAGCCGCGCCGGGTAGCCCCGCCGTGGCAAGGGGTGCCGGTCGGCCAGATCGTCGCCCGTCACCCCACGCTCCCTTCCAGCGAGATCGCGACCAGGCTCTGCGCTTCCATGGCGAATTCCATCGGCAGCGCCTGCAGCACCTCCTTGCAGAAGCCGTTGACGACCAGCGCCACCGCCTCCTCCGCGCCGATGCCGCGGCTCCGGCAGTAGAAGAGCTGGTCGTCGTCCACCTTCGAGGTGGTTGCCTCGTGCTCGACCTTGGCCGAGTTGTTCTTCACCTCGATGTAGGGCACCGTGTGTGCGCCGCACTTGTCGCCGATCAGCAGGCTGTCGCATTGGGTGAAGTTGCGCGC
>PHEG01000308.1 GCA_002842835.1 Alphaproteobacteria bacterium HGW-Alphaproteobacteria-2
GATCAACGCCCGCCTGTCCGGCGCGGGTCCGTTCTGGGGCAACGCGCTGAAGCGCGACATTCCCGGACTGCCGCGGACGAAGCAGATCTGCCACAACCCCTTTAACGACCGTCGCGCCGCCGAGGCGTGCGCGCCCGGCGCCTTCTCCTGCTGGCAGCTTTCGGGCGTGGGGGCCGTGGGCTCGCAGGCCATCATGGGGCTGCCGGTTCTGGCGCGCCTGCGCCGCCGGTTCCGCGCCGCCGCCTGGCCCTTCGAGACATGGCAGGATGCGCCGCTGGTGCTGGTCGAGATATGGCCCGGGCTCATCCGCACGGCCGTGCGCGCCGTGGGCGACCCGATCCCCGACCGCGCGCAGGTGCGCCTTCTCGCCCGCGCGCTTGCGCGGCTCGCACCAGGGCGGCTTGCGGCGATGTTGCGGGTGGACGCGCCGGAAGAGGGCTGGATACTTGGGCTCGGACACGAGTCCGAACTGGCCGAAGCCGCAGGTGCACCCGCATGATCGACCCGCCACCCCTGAAGAACGACTGTTTTGCCCTGCCCCCCGGCGTGGAGTGGACGCCGGTGGACGAGGCGCTGGCGCGGCTGCGCGCCGGGCTCGCCTGCGTGGTGGGCACGGAGGCCGTGCCGCTGGCCGACGCGGATGGGCGCATTTTGGCCGAAGACGCCATCGCGCGCCGCGCCAACCCGCCCGAGGCCAATTCGGCGGTGGACGGCTACGGCTTTGCCGGCCCCGCGCCCGAGGGGGTGAACCGCCTGTCCCTGGCGGCGGGCCGCGCCGCCGCCGGGGTGCCCTTCGCGGGCATGGTGCCACCCGGTCAGGTGCTTCGCATCCTCACTGGAGCGGCCCTGCCCAAGGGCGTGGATACTGTCGTGCTGGAAGAGGACACAGCCACCGACGCCGCTTCAATCGCTTTCCACGGGCCGGTGAAGCGCGGTGCCAACACCCGCCGCGCGGGCGAGGACATCGCGGCGGGTGCCGTGGCCCTGCCTGCCGGGCGGCGGCTCTCGCCGCCGGATCTGGCGCTGCTGGCCGCCGTGGGCATCGGCTCGGTCGCGGTGCGGCGGCGGCTCCGGGTCGGGGTGCTCTCGACCGGCGACGAGTTGCGCGCCGCCGGAGCCGAAGCCGGGCCGGGGCAGATCTACGACGCCAACCGCCCCATGCTGCTGGCGCTGACCGGGCGCTGGGGGCACGCGGCGGTGGACCTCGGGCATGTGCCCGACGACCGCGCCGCATTGCGCGCGCGGCTCGACCGGGGCGCGCAGGAATGCGACGTGATCCTCACCTCGGGCGGGGCCTCGGCGGGCGACGAGGATCATGTCTCTGCGCTGCTGCGTGCCGAGGGCAGCCTGACAAGCTGGCGCATCGCCATGAAGCCGGGGCGCCCGCTGGCGCTGGCGCTCTGGCGCGGACGGCCCGTCTTCGGCCTGCCGGGGAACCCGGTGGCGGCCTTCGTCTGCGCGCTCGTCTTTGCGCGGCCCGCGCTGGAGACGCTGGTCGGGGCGGGCTGGCAGGCGCCACAGGCGATGCGCCTGCCGGCCGCCTTCGCCAAATCGAAGAAGCCCGGGCGGCGCGAATACCTGCGCGCTCGGCTCTCTCCGGAGGGCATGGTGGAGGTCTTCGCCTCCGAGGGCTCGGGGCGGATCAGCGGGCTCTCCTGGGCGGAGGGGCTGGTGGAACTGCCTGATGGGCCGACGGAAGTTCGCCCCGGCGATCCTGTGTGCTATCTGCCCTACGGGGCCTTCGGGCTCTGACCCGGTTCCGCGTCACGAGGCTCGCCATGCGCCACACGCTCTTCGCCGCACTCATCGCTCTGGCATCGGCAGGAGACGCGGCCGCGGCGCCCTGCGGTGGCAGCTTTCCTGCCTTCCTCGACGGACTCAGGGCCGAGGCCGTGCAGCGGGGCCACGCGCCCGCCGCGGTGGAGCGCTTCCTTGCCGGTGCGCGGCAAGACCCCGAGGTGCTGCGCCGCGACCGGGCGCAGGGCTTCTTCACCCTGCCCTTCACCGAGTTCGCCCGTCGGCTCGTGAGCGAAAACCGCCTCGTGGCGGGCCGCCGCAACGCCGAGCGCCACGCCGCCGCGCTAGCCGAGGCCGAGCGGCGATTCGGCGTGCCGCCCGGCATCCTGCTGGCCTTCTGGGCGCTGGAGACCGATTTCGGCGCCGTCCAGGGCGACATCAACACCCGCGATGCGCTTCTGACACTCGCGCATGACTGCCGCAGGCCGCAGCTCTTCCGTCCGCAGGTCTTCGCCGCGTTGGCGCTGCACGAGAAGGGCGATTTCGACCCGGTCACCACCACCGGCGCCTGGGCGGGCGAGATCGGGCAGGTGCAGATGCTGCCGCGCGACATCCTGGAACTCGGTGTCGATGGTGACGGCGACGGGCATGT
>PHEG01000309.1 GCA_002842835.1 Alphaproteobacteria bacterium HGW-Alphaproteobacteria-2
CCCTTCGGCCATCTCGCGCGCCACCGCCTCCGAGACGGCGCCATGCCGCGCGAGCGTCCCGGCCCGCACGCCCAGCATCTCCTGCTTGGCGGCGTTGGAGTATGTGACGAAGCCGCGGTCGAAGATGTCCGACGAGCCGGGGATGTCGGTGATCGCGCCGCCTATCAGCCCGCCGGTGCAGCTTTCGGCGGTGGCGATCAGGGCAGCCGCGGCGCGCGCGCGGGCGAGCAGCGCCTCGGCCTGCGCCCGGCTCACAGCAGCACCAGATGCCAGAGCGCGCCGAGCGCGATCACGCAGAGCGCCGCGAAGAGCCCGGCCAGCAGATCGTCGAGCATTGTCCCCAGCGGGCTTGCCATCCGGTCGGCGCGGCCCACCGGCCCCGGCTTCCAGATGTCGAAGAGCCGGAACAGAAGGAACGCCGCCACCCAGCCCGGCCAGAGTGCCAGCACATCTGCCCCCGCGAAGGCCGCGCCGTAGCTCACCGGCCAGAGCGCCAGCCACTGCCCGGCCAGCTCGTCGATCACCGCCTCCGAGGGGTCCGGCTCGGCGCCGCGCGTCCACTCGGCCACCGCCCACCAGCCGAGGCCGAAGACCAGCAGCGTGCCCGCCGCCAGCGCAGGGAAGCCGCCCAGCACATGCAGCCCCCAGGCGAGCGGCAGCGCGACGGCCGAGCCCCAGGTGCCCGGCGCGGGGCGCAGGTAGCCGACCCCGAAGAGGGTGGCGAGCGCGCGGCTCACCGGCCCACCAGCGTCACCGCCGCCATGGCGGCGATGCCCTCCTCGCGGCCGGTGAAGCCCAGCCGCTCGCTCGTCGTGGCCTTAACTCCGATGCGATCCGCCCCGATGCCGAGGATCGCCGCCAGCCGCGCGCGCATCGCTTCGGCGTGCGGGCCCACCTTGGGACGCTCGCAGATGATGGTGCAGTCGATGTTGGAGATGGCATAGCCGCGCGCCGCGGCGAGCCCGGTGGCATGGCTGAGGAATATGTGGCTCTCCGCGCCCTTCCATTGCGGGTCGGAGGGCGGGAAATGCTGGCCGATGTCGCCCTCGGCCAGCGCGCCGTAGATCGCATCGCTGATCGCGTGCATCGCCACGTCGGCGTCGGAGTGGCCCTGCAGCCCGCGCCCGTGCGGCACGGCCACGCCGCAGAGCATCACATGATTGCCCGGCCCAAAACGGTGCACGTCGAAGCCGGTGCCGGTGCGGATGTCCATGCGCGCCCCCATCAACTGCTCCGCCCGTGCGAAATCCTCGGCGAGCGTGATCTTGAGGTTGGTCTCGTCGCCCGTCACGATCGCCACGTCAAGCCCGGCGGCGCGGGCGAGTTCCACATCGTCGGCGGCCTTGGGATCGCCGCCTGCATGGGCGGCGAGGATCGCATCGAGCCGGAAGCCCTGCGGCGTCTGCGCACGCCAGAGGTCGTCACGCGGCACGCTGCCCGCCACCAGCCCCTGCGCGCCGCGCCAGAGCGCATCGCTGAGCGCCAGCCCGGGCGCCGCGCCCGCGTGATGGTCGAGCGCCTCCAGAACCCGGGCGATCAACGCCTGCGACACCAGCGGGCGCGCGGCATCATGGATCAGCACCCGCGCCGCGCCTTCGGCGGCGAGCGCGGCAAGGCCCGCGCGCACGCTCCCGGCCCGGGTCGCACCGCCCGCCACCCAGTCCTGCCCCGGCGCGGCGGCGGCGAAGAGCGCGGCATCGTCGGGGTGGATGACACTGAGGCACCGGTCCACGCCGGGATGCGCGGCGAAGGCGGCGAGCGTGTGTGCGATCACCGGCCGCCCGGCGAGCGCGCGGTACTGCTTGGGCACGCCGCCGCCCGCGCGGGCCCCGCGCCCAGCCGCGACGATCAGCGCCGCCGTCCCGCCTGTCATGCCCGCCCCCTGCCGCGCGTTGCGTCCCTGATCCCACATAGCCGCTTGCCCGTGCCCGCGCCACAGCCGCAAACTGCGGCCGGATTGCCCGGGGCTCCTTATTCCGCTATCAAATCGAGCGGTGATGCACAAAAATTGGTCACATGACCCTTTTTCCCGCCGCTTCGGTGCTCCGCCCCCCGCTGTGGCTGGCCCCCGTGGCGGGCATTGCCGATCTTGCCGATCGGTGGAGGCCGGGGGCCCCGGCGCCGGTGCCAGGATATCGCAGAGGGTGGCATACGGGAAAATGGTGCAGGCGCGGGCCGCGATGCGGAAGCAGGCAGGGGGCGGGTGCGCATGAATCTGCCCGCCGCCGCGACACTCTGGGCTTCGCTGCCTGTTCCGGCGGTGCTGGTCGGCGCCGATGATCGGATCCTCTCCGTCAACGGGGCCGCCGAGCAGTTCTTCAACCTCGGCGCCCGGGCGCTGGAGGGCGTGCCGGTCTGGGACCGCCTGGTGGTGGATGCGCCC
>PHEG01000310.1 GCA_002842835.1 Alphaproteobacteria bacterium HGW-Alphaproteobacteria-2
GTCGCGGCGCTGGAGCGCTGAGATGGAAAAGGGCTGGGCGCTCGTCACCGGCGCTTCCGAAGGGCTGGGACGCGAATTCGCCCGGCTGGCCGCCTCGGCTGGCCACTCGGTGATTCTCGCCGCGCGCAACGAGGCGCGGTTGAGGGAACTGGCGGCCGACCTCTCGGCCGCGCACGGAGTGGAGGCGCTGGTGCTCCGCGCCGATCTCGCAGAGCCGGGCGCAGCGGGGCGGCTCTGGACCGAGGCGACCGCCGACGGGCGCCGGATCTCCGTTCTGGTGAACAACGCGGGTTTCGGGCGACACGGCAGTTTCGGCGCCGGGGGCGAGGTGCGCGAGGCGGGTTCGATCGCCGTCAACGTGACCGCGCTCACTGAACTGATGCAGGTCGCCGTGCCGCACATGCGCGGCCATGGCGGCGGGCGCATCCTCAACGTCGCCTCCACCGCCGCCTTCATGCCGGGGCCGGGTATGGCTGTCTATCACGCCACCAAGGCCTATGTGCTGAGCCTGTCGCTCGCGGCGGCGGAGGAGTTGCGTGGCACGGGTGTAACCGTCACCGCGCTCTGCCCGGGGGCGACGGCGACGCGCTTCTTCGCGGACGCGGACATGGGCGAGACCTGGCTGATGCGTCTCACCCCGGTTCCCGGCCCCGCCCCGGTGGCGGCGGCGGGCTGGCGGGCGATGCTGGCCGGGCGCCCGGTGGCGATCACCGGGTGGAACAACCGCGTCTTCGCCTTCCTTACACGGCTGGTGCCGCGCCCCTTCGCCGCGCGGCTCACCCGGTTCTTCCTGTCGGAAACCGGCCGCCCGCGCCCGGACTGACGCGCCGGGCGTTGCGCGCGCGGGCGGAGCCGCGTATTCACCCGATCATAGCCAGCCGAGGAACCAGAGCCATGCGTGCCACCCGGATCGTGCATAAGATTCTCGCCAACTACGAGGGGGAGACCCCAGGCGTGAAGGGCAAGCTGGCGCATATGCTGATGCACGGCCGGCTTGGCGGCACCGGCCGGATGATCATCCTGCCGGTCGATCAGGGCTTCGAGCACGGGCCCGCGCGCAGCTTCGCGGTGAACCCCGCCGCCTATGACCCGCATTACCACTTCCAACTGGCCATCGACGCGGGCCTCAACGCCTATGCCGCGCCCCTGGGCATGATCGAGGCGGGGGCGGATACCTTCGCGGGGCAGATCCCCACCATCCTGAAGATGAACAGCGCCAATTCGCTGATGTCGCCTTCGGCGGGCAAGGATCAGGCGATCACCGCCAGTGTCGACGATGCGCTGCGGCTGGGCTGCTCCTGCATCGGCTTCACCATCTACCCAGGTTCCGACATGGCGCTGGGCATGTTCGAGGAAATCAGCGCGCTGCGCGAAGAGGCCGCCGCCAAGGGCGTCGCCACCGTGATCTGGTCCTACCCGCGCGGCGAGGCGCTCTCGAAGGAGGGCGAGACCGCCATCGACATCGCCGCTTATGCCGCGCAGATCGCCGCGCTGCTGGGGGCGCATATCATCAAGATCAAGCTCTCGACGGATCATCTGGAACTGGGCGAGGCCAAGAAGGTTTACGAGGAACAGAAGATCGACATCGCCGGCCAGGCGGCGCGTGTCGCCCATTGCATGCAGGCGGCCTTCAACGGGCGGCGGATCGTTGTGTTCTCGGGCGGCGCCAGGAAGGGCGAGGATTCGGTCTATGACGACGCCCGCGCCATCCGCGACGGCGGCGGCAACGGCTCGATCATTGGGCGCAACACCTTCCAGCGGCCGCGCGCCGAGGCGCTGGAGATGCTGAGGCGGCTGGTGGAGATCTACAAGGGCCGCGCCTGAAGCGCGTTCAGCCGCCCGCGGCGGCCCGCTCGACCGAGGCCGGGAAGCCCTCCTGCCAGAGACCGCGCCCCGCGGCGCGTGCCTCGGCCTCGATGCGGTGCAGCGCTGCCGGGGCACCGGGCAGCGCCCGTGCCCATCCCGAATGCACCATGCCATGGGCGAGGTCGTAGCCCGCGTTGGTGCAGCGCGCGGGCCGGGCGCCCTCCTGCCCGGGGCCGAGGGGCGTGCAGCTCACCGTGGCGCCGAAGGTCAGGTCCATCAGTTGCGTGGCGGCGAGCGCGCCGCAGTCCGGCTGCGCCGTGCCGCGGATCGTGCAGGTCTCGCCCGGCCGTGGCGCGGCGATACCCTGCAGGCGCATCACTGTGCCGCCCACCTCGAGCGTCAGCGCGTCGATCACCCGTACCGGGCCGCTGGTCGTCTCATCGGCGGCGGCGGGGGCCGGAAGCAGCAGCGCAAGCAGCGCGATGCGGATGGCGGCATGGGTGGGGCGCGGCATGGGATGTCCTCTCCTGCGATCCGGGATCGGAGACTCGCGCGCCACCCCGCCCGGGGCACTCAGCGCAGGTCGTGCGCCTTGATTGCCGGGATGTAGGACACGTTCGAGCCGTCGAAGGCGCCGAAGAGGCCTGCGCCGCGGGTCGTCTCGATCAGCGCGCCCTTGGCCGGAGCGGCCGCGATCGTCGGGTCGTTCTGCGCATCCACACTCTCGGCCGAGGCGGCGAAGGGCGCGGCGAGTGCGAGCGTGGCGATGGTCAGGATGGAAGCGATGCGGGTCATGGTCTGTCTCCTCATGGAAGCTTGGGGTTGGTTGCGTGGCGCGCGCAGGTCGCCCGCCCGCCGGAAGGTTCAGCGCAGGTCGTACTGCTTGACGGTCTCGACGTTCGACCGCCCGGGATTGCCGCTGCCGACCAGGATGCCCGCGAGCGTGTCGCCGAAACCCGAGCCGCGGGTCGTCTCGATGAGAACACCCTGCACGGGGGCAGCGTTGATGGTCGGGTCGTTCTGGGCATCCACGCTCTCGGCCGAGGCGGCGAAGGGCGCCGCGATGCCAAGCGCGGCGATGGTCAGGATGGAATGTATGCGGGACATGGTTGTCTCCTCTTTCCCTTTCCCGGCCCTGCGATCTTCCGGGGCCGGTGCGGCGGTGCCGCGTTTCGATGCCCTAAAGATCGGTCCCCCGGGCCTGTGCCGCAATCGGGGCTCCGGGTCATGTGACCGCGGCCCGCTGTCCG
>PHEG01000311.1 GCA_002842835.1 Alphaproteobacteria bacterium HGW-Alphaproteobacteria-2
CGCCGCCCACGCCGCGGGCTGGCGCGTCGCGGTGCATGCTACCGGCGACCGCGCCATCGCCCATGTGGCCGAGAGCTTCGAGCGCGCCCAAGCGGCAGCGCCGCGCCCCGACCCGCGCCATCGTATCGAGCACTGTTTCGTGCCGCCCGAGGGGATGTTCGCGCGGCTTTCCAGACAGGGCACCTGCGTGGTGATGCAGCCCGGCTTCGTCTGGCGCATGGGCCGGTCGGCGGCCGAGGGGCTGGGCCCCGCACGCATGGCCACCGCCTACCCGGCACAAAGCGTTCTCGCGGCGGGCGCGCGGCTTGCCTTCAGTTCGGACGCGCCCACCGGGCCGCTCTCGCCCTGGCGTGGCGTGCAGACGGCGGTGGAGCGGCTGGGTCCCCACGGCGCGCGGCTGGGCGCGGGCGAGGCGGTGGACCTGCGCGCGGCGGTCGATGCCTACATCGCGGGCGGCGCGGTGGCGATGGGACACGAGGGCTTCCGCGGTACACTCGCGCCCGGCGCCGCGGCAGACCTTGCAGCTTTCGCGAACGACCCGCTGACGGGCGATCCGTCGCGGCTGCACGAGACGCGCTGCCATTTTGCCATGACCCGCGGAAGGATCGTGCTCCACGAGGCCGGCTGACACCGTGACCGCGCCCTCAAGCGCTGCAGGGTTTCACTCGGCTGCCAGCCGGAACGGCATGTCTGCGTCTGTTACCCGATACCCTGTCGGCGCCTTGCCGAGGATACGCCGGATCGCCTTGCCGTCCTGCCGCGCACAGGCAGCCGCAAGTTCGGCGAGACGGGCCTCTAGCTGCGACCAGGAAAGCATCGTCTCGTTCCCGGTCATGATCCGCGGGTGTTCCGTCGGCCGGGGGTCATTGCCCAGCAGCAGTTCCTCGTGGAGTTTCTCGCCCGGGCGCAGCCCCACGATGCGGATCGCAATGTCCCCCTGCACAGGTGATGCACGCACACCATGCTGCACCAACTGGGGCACCAGGCCGTGCAGGCGCACCATCGTGTTGGCAAGATCGAGGATGCGCACCGGCCTGCCCATGTCGAGCAGGAACACCTCGCCGCCGCGCGCCAGCGCACCCGCCTGTATCACCAGTTGCGCCGCCTCGGGGATGGTCATGAAATAGCGGGTGGCCGCCGCGCTCGATCTGCGCGCGGAAAAGCGGGATCACGGAACCCGACGAGCCCAGCACATTGCCGAAGCGCACCATCGAGAAGACCGTGCTGCCACCCTCTGCCGCCAACGCCTGGCACACGAGTTCCGCCATGCGCTTGGAGGCACCCATCACATTGGTCGGGCGCACAGCCTTGTCGGTGGAGATCAGGATGAAGGCGTGCGCCCCGGTTTCGCGCGCCGCGTGCGCCAGCGTGCGCGTGCCGAAGACGTTGTTGAACACACCCGCCGCCTCGTTCTGCTCGACCAGCGGGACATGCTTGTAGGCCGCGGCGTGAAACACGGTCTCGACCGCGTGCCTGCTCAGCACCCTCTCGGCCAGCGCCCGGTCGAGCACCG
The DNA here is from genome assembly GCA_002842835.1 of Alphaproteobacteria bacterium HGW-Alphaproteobacteria-2. Taxonomy (GTDB): domain Bacteria; phylum Pseudomonadota; class Alphaproteobacteria; order Rhodobacterales; family Rhodobacteraceae; genus PHEG01. The sequence goes on from PHEG01000311.1 coordinate 1,514, forward strand.
AGCCCAGCACCGGCACGATATGCGGCGCCGCGGCGCTCAACACCTCGGCCGCGCGGCGCAGTTCCTGCTCGATCCTGTAGAGCGCGTATTCCGAGACATCGTAGAGCACAAGACAGCGCGGCTGGAACGCCAGGACCTGGCGGCATATCTCGCTGCCGATGGAGCCCCCGGCGCCGGTCACGAGCACGCTCCTGGCGGTCACGTTGGCCGACATCAGATCTTCGCGCGGCGGGATCGGATCGCGCCCGAGCAGATCCTCCGGCTCGACACGGCGCAGATCCGAGAACCGGGCACGACCGCTCACGATATCGGCCATGCCGGGCGTCACCATGACTTCGACGGGCAGATCGGAAAAACCCTCGACGATCTCGCGCCGTCGCCGACGACCGACGCTCGGCAGGGCGAGCAGGATGACCCGGATGCCATGCGCCTCCACCAGATCGGGGATCGAGACCGGGGCATGCACCCTGAGCCCGCCGATGCGCAGGCCCTGAAGCTTGGGATCATCGTCGGCGAAGGCAACGGGCTCGTATTCCGCCCCCTGGCGCAGCGCCGTCGCAAGCTGTCGCCCTGCGGCACCCGCACCATAGATCAGCACCGCCGCCCCACGCGGCAGCCGCGACATCGTCAGCAGAGCCCGCACGGCGAAGCGCAGCCCTCCCGCCGACACCAGCAGCAAGAGTGCATAGATGCCCGGAACGGATCGTGGCAGAGGCAGACCGAAGGACTGCGCTGCTGCAAACATGACGGCAGCGGAGACGAAGACCCCGGCGAGAATGGCGCCGAGCGCGCCAAGCGCGATGTAACGGATCATCGCGCGGTAGAGCCCCAGCCCCGCGAAGGCCAGAACCGTGAGCGGTATCACCGGGACGAGAACCGCCCAGATGCGCGGATCGGCGAGCGGACTGAATGCGTCGAGCCGCAAGCCAACGGCGAGCGCCAGACAGAGCGCCATCAATGCGCAATCCACCGCCACCTGGAGATGCCGCTTCGCAGGCCGACTGAGGCCAGTGATGGCGGCCAGGCCACCGTCACGGAGTGGAGCCGCGAAATTGACCGTCACAACCATGTCACTCCGGAACGGCAGCAGCCATCGAGCATGGATGGCCCCGCACGACCAAGGTTCGCGCAAATAGTAGAATCTGATGTAATTCATGCAACTTTTAGTTGTTTTAACGATTTACACAACCTTGTGAGACGGTGCGATCTGACCAAGACGGGTGCATCGCTCATTGCGGAATGATCAACCGCCTGGTGTTGCGTCGGCCGCTGCGGCATTGCGGCCCTTCGCCGCCCCGGAACACGACAGCCAGAACCTTAAAAAGCCCGTAAACATGCTTATGCACCTTTAGATGCCGCATATCTGCAGGTTTTACGTTGGAAATTACTTGCCAATGCATCTTGTTTTGCGGACCATGCCGCGGCATGCGGCGTGCGTCGAAAGAGGAGTGTGCCAATGAAGGATCACGGCGGGCAGCCGATGCCGGACGTGCCCCGGCTTGGCGAGATCGGGCTCAACGGCTTCGCCCCCTATCTGATGAACCGCATCATGGGCCGCTACAACGCCAGCCTGCGCGAGGAACTGGCGGCACTGGGGCTGAGCACCGCCAAGCTGCGCGCTCTCGCCGTGCTCGCCGTGGCCGACGGGCTGCAGATCCGCCGCCTCGCCGTCTATGCGGTAGTGGAGCAATCGACGCTCTCGCGCACGCTTGACCAGATGGCGACCGAGGGGCTGGTGCGGCGCGCGCCCGACCCGGCCGACAACCGCGCCACGCTGATCTTCATCACCGACGAGGGGCGCGCGGCCTTCGAGCGGCTCTGGCCGCACATGGCGGCGGCCTACGGCCGGATGTTCGCGGGCATCCCCG
>PHEG01000312.1 GCA_002842835.1 Alphaproteobacteria bacterium HGW-Alphaproteobacteria-2
CCTCGACCGTGCAGCCGACCGAGCAATGGGTGCAGACCGACTTGCGGATCTCGACATTGGCGGCCGCCGCCTGCGCCGCGGCGGGCTTCACCCGGCCCACGCCCGCCCCGAAGGCGGCGAGCCCGGTGACCCCCAGACCCGAGTTGCGCAGGAAGCTGCGCCGGTTCATGCGGTGGCCCGCGATCTGCGCGAGCACGCCCGCGCTGCGCGCGACTCCGGCCCGGCCCTCTGTCTTCTTTCTCAGCATGTGCCTTCTCCTCCTTCGCCCCCCGGGGGCGCCTTTTCCGTGCCCGTCGTTCAGAAGCGGGCAGATGCGAGATACTTCTTGACGTGCTCGGTCTTGCGCAGCACCGCGTCGCGGCTCGTGACGGGCACTGCCGCCTCGGCCTCCTGCGGGGCACCCACGGCAACCGCCGCCACGGCGGCAGGCGCCGAGACAGAGGCGAACTTCAGGAAATCGCGGCGGCTCGCGCCGTCTGTCTTCTGGGGTTTCACGGTGCTGGTCCTCCTGTTGACGCGTTCCCGCATGGCTCAGCTATCCATGCGGAAGGATTCGGTTTCGATGGCGATGAAGGCGCGGCCGATCGCACCGACCGGCGCATAGAACTGCGCGGCCTTGGCTCCCTCGAGATCGGCGAAGAAATGCTCTGCCCAGCGGGCGATATGGCGGGTGAAGAACGCCGCCTGAGATGTGCCAGAGGCTTCTCGTTCAGAAAGCCGGTGAGATAGAAGCTGCCATAGGGCAGAAGCTCGCCCCGGCTGACGCCGATGAAGAGCCGGGTATACTCGCCCGCCACCGATTCGGGGGTGGCGGCGGCGGCGCGCCGCGCGAGTTCGGCGAAGCCCTGCCCGATGGCAGTCTCGTCGCCGCTCAGCGCAGCGCAGCGCGCGAGCACGGCGGGCGCAGGTGGCGCAGCCAGTAGGGTAGCAAGGAAACCATAGAGATCCGCCCTTAGCGCGTCCTCTTCTGGCAGAGATTGCTCTTCCAACGTTTCGGTGGGTTGCGCGACCAAGCCGCTACCTTCCTGTGTCTTTTCTTCTCGACGGGCCGAGATCCAAAGCGACCCGCACCGGTAAACAATACGAACCAGTCATGTATCTGACAACAAAATCTTTTTCTGCGGTGCAGCGAAATCAAACCTGACCAGAACAGTCAAATCGCATGCGTCTGGGCCGTGCCCGGGGCGCCTCGGTCGTTGTATCCGCGGCTGGCGCAGCCTGCTCCGGCACTGCGAACTCAGCGTTTTCGGAAACTTCCGGCGGCGCACCCGAAGAAGGAGTTGGAGCCTGCGCCGCCGCCGGTGCGCCGACCGGGGTGGCGGGGGGGGGTGCCTCGCGCTCCGTTCCCGTTTCCGCGAGTTCGCGCAGGTAGCCTTTCCCGACTCGGTAAGCGGTCTTCAGCACGCCACCGGCGAGGCCCGAATCGGTGAAATCGCCATCGTAGTCGTTGAGCCCGTCGAGATTGGCCAACACCGGATTCGACACCCAGAGCCGCCGCAGCGCGCGGCGGCGGATGAACTCGGGAACCGCATTGGCCATGAACACGCTGAAATCGTCGCCCATCTTCAACATGTCCGGGTCGGGCAGGCCCAACCGCGCGAGGATCTCGGTCTCGCTCTCGTCCGGTTGTGCGGCCTCCGCCTCATCCGCCAACACGGGCGCCGCCTCTGCCAGGGGCGGGAGCGCAGCCTTCACATGCTGCGCCTCCTGCTTGCGCCGCGACCAGCGGGCGAGCGGGGTATCCTCGTCGCCAGTCAAGCCTGGCCCTCCGGCCCGGCCTTCGCCGCGCCGGGTACGCGGAAGACATCCGCCTCGCGGATCCGCGGATCCGCCCGCCCGGCCGCAGGCCGGTTGCCACCCTTGCCGTCACGACTGCGCTTCACGAATGGTTCCTCTCGGAAATGTGCGTCGGTGAAACCGCGCACCCAGGCCTCCAGCACGGGCGGCATGACCACCGCCTCGACGATATCCTCGGCGCTGTCGAGGTAATCCTGCGCCTCGTAGGCCGAGGCGGTCACGTCATGCACGCTCCAGGGCATCCGTGCATCGGGGCGCTCGTCGCGACGTAACACCACGAAAACTGCGGGCGGCGTCATCGAGAGCGCAACCTTGTAGCCTTCCACCACCGCACGATGAAGCGTCAGCGACAGCGTGGCAGCGTGATAATCGGCGGCACCCGTCTCGTCCTCGCGCAGCAACTTCCAGTCTGCGGGGGCCGCACCCGGCAGCACCGCGATGGGCCGCCAGACCCATTTCGCCCAGCGCGTCACGCCGGGCTGGCGGCGCACCACCACGCCCAAGGGCAAGGCGACCTCGCGCGGCGCCGGAGCTGGCGCATCGCTGGGGGGCTGGGCCTGGCTCATCGCTTGGCGCTCCACTGAAGGTATGAACTGGACAGTAGGCCAGACCAATTGCCCTTGTCAAAACCCCGCTTAGCTGTGCAGGTTACGGCGCCAAAACCCATCAGCCAGGCCGAGGTGAGACATGGCCCAGCCCGAGACGCTCCTGCTTTGCCGCTGCGACGGCTCTATGTCGATCGAGCCGGAATCGGCCCGAATCGCGGCGGGGGCGCGCAAGGTTCAGACGGTGAGCAACCTCTGCACCCTTGATCTGGGACTTGCGGCCGAGACGCTGAAAGCCGCCGGACAGACGGTCATCGCTTGCGGACAGATGGCGCGGCTCTTCACCGAACTGGCGACGGAACTCGATGCGGCCGAACGGCTCGTCTGCATCGACATCCGCGACCGCGCGGGCTGGACCGCCGCACGCGATGCGCATGCCAAGCAGGCCGCGCTGCTGGCCGAGGGTAGGACGTGGAAAGCGCGGGTGTGTGCCTGATCCTCGGACGCGATGATGTGGCGGTGGAGGCGGCGCGGCGGCTGGCCGAGACGCTCGCCGTCACCTGCCTGCTGGAAGAGGCGCCCGAAGACCTGATCCCCGCGGGCGGCTTCGACCTGGCACTTGGGCGGGTGCGCCGCGCCGCAGGCGCGCTGAGCCGGTTCGAGGTGGTGGTGGATGACTACGCGCCGCAGGTTCCCGCCGGGCGGGGCGGGCTGCGCTTCGCCGCGCCGAAGGATGGTGCCGTCTCGGCCTGCGACATCATCCTCGATCTGCGCGGCGCGCCGCCGCTCTTTCCTGCCGATCACAAGCGCAACGGCTATCTGCGCGCCGCACCGCGCGATCCGGCGGCGGTAGAGCGTGCCATAGCCGAGGCCGCCGGTCTGCAGGGCGTCTTCGAGCAGCCGCTCTACATCCGTTTCACCGAGTCGCTCTGCGCCCATTCGCGCGCACAACGCGCGGGCTGCACGCGCTGCCTCGATGTCTGCCCCACAGGGGCGATCAGCCCTGCGGGCGATCATGTGGCGATCGACCCCGACATCTGCGCGGGCTGCGGCGCCTGTGCCGCCGTCTGCCCCTCGGGCGCCGCGGCCTACGAAGACCCCGGCGTCGAGGTTCTGTTCCGCCGGTTGCGCACGCTCGCCACCACCTACCGGCAGGCAGGCGGCGCGGCGCCGCGCGCGCTTTTCCACGACGGATTCGGGGCAGAGATGATCGCGCTCTCCGCCCGCTTCGGGAAGGGCCTCCCGCCGGAAGTGATCCCCGTCGAGGTGGCCAATGTGGAGGGCATCGGCCATGCCGAGATGCTGGCCGCGCTCGGCGTCGGCTTTGCCGAGGCGCTGGTGCTGATCGGCCCGCGAACCGACCCGCTGGTGCCCGACCGCGAGGCGGCGCTCGCCCAGGCGATCCTTAAGGGCACGAACCGCCCGGAGAGCATGGTGCGCCTGGTCGCGCCCGAAGACCCGGACATGCTGGAAGCGGTGCTGGCAACCCCCTGCCCGCACGCGGCGCTGGCCGAACCTATCCTGCCCGCAGGCGGGCGGCGCGAAGTGACACGACTTGCCGCCGCGGCACTGGCAGGCGAGACACACGCCCCGATCACCCTGCCCGACGGCGCGCCCTACGGCGCGGTGCTGGTCGACACCGCGGCCTGCACGCTCTGCCAGGCCTGCATTTCTCTCTGCCCTTCCGGCGCGCTCGGCGACAACCCGGACCGGCCGCAACTGCGCTTCCAGGAATCGGCCTGTCTGCAATGCGGCATCTGCGCAGATACCTGCCCCGAGAACGCGATCACCCTTGCCCCGCAACTCGACCTCGACAACGAGGCGCTTGCGCACCGCGTGCTGCACGAGGAGGACCCTTTCCCCTGCATCTCCTGCGGCAAGGAATTCGGCGTGCGATCCACCATCGAGCGGATCACCGAGAAGCTGGCGGGCAAGAACTGGATGTTCAGCGATTCCGACAACGTGAAGCTCATCCAGATGTGCGACGACTGTCGCATCCGTGCACAGTATCATACCGTGACATCGCCGTTCCGCGTGGGCGAACGGCCGCGGGTGCGCACCACCGACGAC
>PHEG01000313.1 GCA_002842835.1 Alphaproteobacteria bacterium HGW-Alphaproteobacteria-2
GCAGAACCGCCAGCTTCCACACCGGCCAGCGCCCCGGGTCAGTGGCTGGTGCCTTCCGAGAAGGTGATCTTGTTCCAGACATTGTATTTCCCCGAGGGCCTGCGCATCGGCAGGCGGCGCACCTCCTCCAGCGTCGCGGCATCGTAGACGATCACCGCGCCGTCGTCCTCCCAGACCGAGACCAGCGCGTGCCGCCCGTCGCGGGTGAACTCGGTATGCGCCACGGTTGCCCCCGGCTCGGGGCGCAGCGTGGCAACAATCTCGAGCGTCTCCTTGTCGATCACATGCATCGCGTCGCGGTTCGGCCCGAAGAAGACATCGGCCCAGACATAGCGGCTGTTCTCGTGGCTGCGCAGGAAAAAGCCGGGGCCCAGCGTCTCGATGCGCTTCACCGTCTCCCAGGTCTCCATGTCGATGACCGAGAGCACGCCCTCCTTCAGGTGCGGCGTGGCCATCACCCGGCGCCCTTGCCAGTTCCAGGTGATGCCCGAACCCAGATGCGGCATCCCCGGCAGGTCGAGATCGGCCACCTTCTGCCCGATCACGAGGTCGATCACCTGCCCGCCGCTGCCCTCGCGCCCGGCCCCCATCAGATGCTCGTAGCCCTGATCGAAGAAGAAGTCGTCGAGCGGTTCCGACAGTGCGATGCGCCGCACCGGGAAGCGCTGCACCACCTCGGGCGGGCCCTCGACGCGGTAATCATGCACGAAGCCCTGGAAGGGCGGCGCGTCGTCGTGGCGGATCTCCCAGACCTCGGCGATGTCCTTCAGGGCCAGGATGAAGCTCTGCCGCGGCGGCGCCTGATAGACAGCCGAGACGCGGCTGGGTGTGCCGTCGGCGCCCCGCACGTCGATAATCTTCGCCACCGTCAGATCGGTGGCATCGAGGATCGTCAGCGTCATCGGCAGGTAGTTGGCCACCGCCAGCCAGCGCCCGTCGTGGCTGAGCGCAATGTTGCGGCTGTTGAGCCCGGCGCGCACACGGCCCACCTCCGAGAGCGACCAGATGTCGTATTTCTGCACCCAGCCGTCGCGCGACATGACATAGACGAAGCGCCCCTCGGGGCTGAACTTCGGCCCGCCATGCACGGCGAAAGGGGTCTCGAACCGGTCGAGCGTGGCGAAACTGTCGCCGTCGAGCACGCTGATGTGGCTGTCGCCTGTCTCCACCGCCAGCGTGATGTTCATCGGGTCGGCGGCGAAGGCCGGGGCCGCGGCGGGGACATAGCCCTCGGCCATGGCGCGGGTGGCGGCGATCTCGTCCGCGCCCCAGCGCGGCACCTCGGAAAGCGGCTCGGCCAGATAGGCGGCAACAGCGGCGATCTCCTGCGGCGTCAGCACGCCCGCGAAACCGGGCATCTGCGTCGCCACGCGCCCCCCGGCGATCACCGCCTCGAGCTTCGGGCCGAACATCCGCCCCAAGGTCTCGGGGATCAGCGCCGGGCCGGTGCCGCCCAGGCGGCTCTCGGCATGGCAGGCGGCGCAATGCCCGGCGTAGAGCGCGGCACCGTCGGACGCGGCCCAGGCGGGAGAGGCGAGGGCTGCGGCAAGGCTAGAGAAAACGATGCGCCGGATCATGGCTCTTCCCCCGGAACGGCGTGACGTTGAGCCGCGGCGCCTCGTCCGCGAGGCCGATCTCGCGCGCGGAGAGATAACAGGCCGGGTCTTCGGCCCAGGGATCACCGGTCAGTTGCAGCGCGCGGATGCGCGTGTTCCCGCCGCAGACCGATTTCCACATGCAGGCCCCGCAACGGCCCTGAAGCGGGCGTGGCCGGGTGCGCAGCGTCGCCAGCATCGGGTCATCGCCGGTCCAGAGCGTCGAGAAGGGTGCGGCGCGCACGTTGCCCACCGTGTAGTCCGACCAGTAGGTGTCGGGGTGCACCTGCCCCAGCGGGTCGATGTTGGCAACGCCCAGCCCGGCGGAATTGCCGCCCCAGGCCTCGAGATGGGCGCGCACATGACCCGCGCGCGCTGCCCCGAAATTGCGTTCCACCCAGCGCAGGAAGACCACCGCATCGGCGTCGTTGTTGCCGGTGACGATGTCGAGCGGCGCATCCTCGGCCACCGCCGCCCAGGCACGGTCGATAAGCAGGTCGAGTGCTTCGCGCGTGTGGCCGTGTCCGGCATCCTCGCCGCGGTTCTTGTCGCCGCGCCCGGCATAGACCAGATGCGACAGATAGAACTTGTCCACCCCCTCGCCGTCGCAGAGGTCGATCATCGCGGGCAGGAACCCGGCGTTGTCCTTCGTCAGGGTGAAGCGCAGCCCCACCTTCACGCCGCGCGCCTTGCAGGCGCGAAGCCCGGCCAGCGCCTCGGCATAGGCGCCCTTGACGCCGCGGAACCAGTCGTTCATC
>PHEG01000314.1 GCA_002842835.1 Alphaproteobacteria bacterium HGW-Alphaproteobacteria-2
GGCACCTCGCCGAACCAGTCGATGAACACGGTGTAGCCATAGCCGAAGAAGCCCACGAGCATGCCCCAGAGCCCGGCGATGACCCCCAGCATGAGTGCCGCATTGCGCATGAACGCTCTCCCCTTACGGTCTTGCGCATCTAGGCCGCGCCACCGCGACGCGCAAGCCCGGGTGGGCGCGGCGCACGGTGCCGATCACTCGCCGAGGATCGCCTTCACATAGCCCTGGGTTTCGGCATAGGGCGGGATGCCGCCATGGCGCTCCACCGCGCCGGGGCCGGCATTGTAGGCGGCAAGCGCAAGCCGCCAGTCGCCGAACCGGTCGAATTGCTGGCGCAGGTAGCGCGCGCCGCCGTCGAGGTTCTGCACCGGATCCTGCGCATCGACGCCCAGAACCTGCGCCGTCTCGGGCATCAGTTGCGCCAGTCCCTGCGCGCCCTTGGAGGAGACGGCAACCGGGTTCCAGCCCGATTCCTGCTGCACCAGGCGGTGGAACAGATCGACCGGAATGCCATGCTTCTTCGCCGCCGTTTCGGCCAGCTTGAGGTACTCGCCGCGATACTTGCCGCGATAGGCGGGCACGCTCGCCTTGCGGGGTTTCGTCGGATCCTCGCCCGAGCGCAGCGCCGCGCGCTTTTCGAGCATCTTGGATTGCATCTTGAACTGCGCGAACCGGTCCTTGGGCACGTTGCCTATCGTGCCGGACTGTGCGGGGATGGCGGCGAAGCCGAAGGCAAGCACCAGCGCACAGGTAAAAATGGCCCGACCGACCCTTAACGGACCGGGCCATTCCTGTCCCGTCGTCACGCACCGCCGCGGCATTGGCAGACTGTCCCTTGCAAGTGCCAAGGCTTTATACGGGGGGCGCGGGCCTCTGTGAAGTCCCTGATGCCGCTTCTCGTGCCCGTTCGGCGGGAAGCGGCTCACCGAGCAGGTCCTCGATGAGCAGCGTCACGAGCTGGTGGCGTCCGGCCACCCCCGCCTTGCGGTAGACGGCGCCGAGTTGGGCCTTCACGGTGCCCTCCGCGGCGCCGCGCAGCGCGGCCACCTCGGCCACCGAGAGCCCCTTGACGGTGAATGCGGCCACCTCACGCTCCGCCGGGGACAGGTCCCAGCTTGCGAAGCGGTCCTCCAGCACCTCCCAGAATGCGCCGGCGGCCACGCGCAGGCTTTGCGCGGCAAGCTGTGCCCGGCGCAGCATCTGCATCAGGAAGCGTGCCTCGATCACGATGGCCGCCGCCAATGCGGCGACGGCCAGCGCCTCGATGACGAGATGGGGATCGGCGAGAAAGCCGCGCCCCGTGTCCACCGCGTCGGCGATGATGTCGCCCGCGAAGAAGACGGCGCAGAAGGTCTGCACCAGGATAAGGACCGCCAGCGCGCGCGCCTGGCGGTCCGTCTTTGGGTGGGCGGCGTTCACGCGCCGCCTCTGCGCTGCCAGGGAAGCATCGGGCGGACGATGTTGCGTCCCTGCCGCCAGCTCTCGAAGAGCACGCCGCCGACATGCAGCACGACAGAGAAGATCGCCCAGTTGGCCAGCAACTCGTGCACCTCCTCCAGCCAGTCACCAGCCCAGAAGGCATCGGTGGTCAGCAATCCCGCGCGCGATCTCGCCCAGATGATGCAGCGCGGCTGAAAGGCTGGGCGGGAAGGCGCTGAAGCGCGCGCGCCTGGGGCCCATGAAGCCCCAGAGGATGCGCAGCCCCACTAGGGCTAGGATCGCGTAGCCGACGCGCTCGTGCCAGACACCCTCGTCGTCCAGGATGGCGGCGTTGAGCGCAAATCCGGCGACGAGCGACCAGTGGAAGAGGCGAATGAAAAGGTCCCAGGGTTTTTCCGCTGTCATGGCGGCATCTCCTTTGGCGGGGCCGGGCACGCACGGGGTTGCGCGCGCCCGGCCTGGCGCCTCACTTGCTCTCGGTGCGGGTGATGTTCAGGTCGCGGTCGAGATAGATCTCGAAGCGCTTGCCGTCCTTGGTGGCATAGGCCTCGTAGCGGCCGTCCTCCATCTCGACCTTGCGCAGCTCGTAGCCTTCGGCGGTCAGCTTCTCGGTGATCGCCGCCCGGGTCGCTTCGGGGATGCGTTCGTCGTCGCTCGCCATCGCGGGCAGGCCGAAGCCCAGTGCCAGGGCCAGCGCGGCGGGAAGGGTGTAGCGGGTCATGTCTCTCTCCTCGATCGGGTTTCCGGCCCTCTGCCGGTGCCCCAGATCTGGCCTGCCCCGTGGCGGCGCACCATTGGTCGCAGGGCGGAAACGGCGTCATTACGACCCGGGTTTAGGCACCCGCGGCGAACATCTCCTCGATCTCCATGCCCATGCCGTCGGCGAAGCGGGTGATGCCCTCGAAGAGGCAGACCACGAAGGCTGCGTCCACGATCTCGGCCTCCGAACACGCCGCGCGCGCCGCTTCCCAGACCGGGGCGGGCACATGGTGGGCGTCGGCGTGGAGCGCACGGGCGAGCGCGATCAGCGCGCGTTCTCGGGCGTCGAAGAGCGGGCTGCCCGCCTCGGCCCCGGCGCGCAGCGCGGCGATCTTCTCGCCCGGCACGCCTGCCATGCCGGCCATGCGCGCGTGCTGGAACGTGCAGTATTCCGAGCCGTTGCCCAGCGAGACGACGAGAATCAGCATCTCCTTCAGGCCCGCGGGCAGCACGCCCCCGGCCAGAACCGCGCCGATCAGCCCGGCGAAGGGCTCGGCATAGGCGGGCTGGTGGCCCAGCACGCGGAAGAGATTGGGCACCTGCCCCATGCGCGCCTCGATCGCGGCATAGAGTGCGCGCACCGGCGCGGGGGCATCCTCGGGTTCCAGGGGTGCCACGCTCATGACCATCCTCCGTAAAGCGCATCCGCACGGTCCTCGAAGGCGCGCACCATCCGGCGCACGGCCTCGTTGAAGACGACCCCTATCACCGCCTGAAGGGTGCGCGAGCGGAATTCGAAATCGACGAAGAAATCCACCTCCGAGCCGCCCTCGGGCAGATCGGTGAACCGCCAGTGGTTGTTGAGATACCTGAAGGGCCCGTCGAGGTACTCGACATCGACGCGGCACGCCGCCGGGCGCAGCGTGACGCGGCTGCCGAAGCGTTCGCGGAAGACCTTGAACGAGATCACCAGATCGGCCTCGACGATCTCTCCTCCCTCGATGGGCCGCCGGTCGCGGATACGTGCCGCCGAACACCACGGCAGGAATTCGGGGTAGCGCGCCAGATCGGCGACCAGTTCATACATCTGCCGCGCCGTGTGGGGCAGCCTGCGCTTTTCGGCGTGAGTGGGCATGGCCTGTGTCTGCCGTTCTTACTGCTCTTCCGGGCTCGCCCTGTTTCTCCTAATGTTGCGGCGGCATTGCAAGGGGAAGGGCATGCAGACACCCGCATACGTGATCGACGAGATGATCTCGGCCAAGTCCATCGCCGCGCGGGTGGAGGCTTTGGCGCGCGAGATCAGCACCTATTTCGCTGGCACCGACAAGCTTGTCGTGGTGGGGCTCCTGCGCGGCTCCTTCGTCTTCATCGCCGATCTGGTGCGCGAGATCGACCTGCCGGTGGAGGTCGATTTCCTCGAAGCCTCCTCCTACGGCAATGCCACCGAATCCTCGCGCGAGGTGCGCATCCTCAAGGACCTGCGCGGCGAGATCGAGGGGCGCGACGTGCTGGTGGTGGAGGACATCGTCGATACCGGCCACACGCTGAAGCATGTGCTGACACTTCTGAAGGCGCGCAAACCGAAGCGGCTGAAGGTCTGCGCGCTGCTCGAC
>PHEG01000315.1 GCA_002842835.1 Alphaproteobacteria bacterium HGW-Alphaproteobacteria-2
TTCGCAGGTCCATCGGGTCTCTCCGGGAAGGGTTGCGCGGGCGTTACCCCAGCCCCGCCGCAAAGGCCAGCCAAATCGTGCCGCGCCGCGGCGAAGGCGGCGGCTTGCCGGGGGGTGGGGGCAGGGCTAGCTTGCTCGCGAAAGGGAACGGCCCATGCACGACACCACCATACGGCCCCATGTGATCGAGCGGGTCATGGCCCGGCGCGGGCGGCTGCATATCTTCGAGCGGTTCGACCCGGCGCGCACGGCGCTCGTGGTCATCGACATGCAGAACAGTTTCGTGGCGCCCGGCTCGCCGGTCGAGGTGCCCGCCGCGCGCGGCATCGTCGAGACGATCAACCGCCTTGCCGCAGGGGTGCGTGCCGCAGGCGGACGGGTGATCTGGGTGCGCCATGTCAACGAGGCGCTGCCGGGCGGGACCGACTGGGCAGGCTTCTACGACCGGTTTCTCAGCGACGAGATGCGCACACGCACCGTGCGCGGGCTGGCGGAAGATACCGCGGGGCGTGATCTCTGGCCGGGCATGACACCCGCCGAGGGCGACATCCACCTGACGAAGAACCGCTACAGCGCGCTGATCGCTGGCTCCTCGGCGCTGGAGCGGGTGCTGCGCAGCCTGGGCGTCGATGTGCTGCTGATCGCCGGAACCAAGACCAACATATGCTGCGAGTCGACGGCGCGCGACGCGATGATGCTCGATTTCGGGGTGGTGATGGTGGCCGATGGCAACGCGGCACTCTCCGATGACGAGCATCGTGCGGCGCTGGAGACGGTGATCCAGAATTTCGGCGACGTGATGACCGCCGACGAGGTGCTGGCGCGGCTGGGACCGCGGGCGGGCTGAGGGCCATGCGCCGCGCCGTCCTCGCGCTGCTGGCGCTGGCGCTGATCGGGCTGGCGCTGTGGCGGCTGGAGGGCGCGCGGGCGGGGGTGGAGATCACCGGACACCGGTCGGGGGCACGACGGCGCGGCTGGTGGCGCAGACCCGCGTCGTGCTGGCCGGTGCGCGCGCGCTGACTGGCTGGCAGGGGCCGGTGGCGCTGATCGGGCATTCCATGGCCTCCGACATCGTGGTGCGCGCGGGCCTGGCCGAAGGGGCGGCTGCCATCGTCGCCATCTCGATGTATTCCGAGGCAGTGACGGAGGCGGGGCCCGCCAACCTGCTGATCCTCTCGGGCGAATGGGAGCCGGGGCTGCGCCGCGTGGCGCTGGACGCGCTCAGACAGGTGGCACCGGAGGCGGAGGAGGGCGAGACGGCGGCAGGCCCGCCGCGCCGCCGCGCCGCGGTGGCCCCCGATGTCGAACATCTGGGCGTGCTCTACAGCCCGGTGACGCTGGCGGAAACGCGCGCCTGGCTCGATGCCGCCTTCGGTCGTGCGCCGGGGCAGGGACGGCTTGCCACGACAGGTGGCTGGATCGCGGCGCTGCTGCTGGGGATCGTGCTGCTGGGCCGCGTGCTTGTCACCGCCACGCCGCCGGTTCCCGCTTCGGCGGTATTGCCCGCGCGGCGTTTCTGGATGGTGGCGCTATTGCCCGCCGTGGCGGTGCCGCTGGCGCTGCGGCCGTTGCCCACAGCTTTCCTGCCGGTGCTGGTGGCCGATTACCTGGCGCTTCATCTGCTGGCCTATGGCGCGCTGCTTCTGGCGCTCTCTCGCGGGGTGCCGCTGCGCGGGGCGGTCTGGGCCGGGCTGGCGCTGGCGCTCTGGGGAATCGCGGTTTTCGGGCTGTCACTCGACCGCTATTTCTCGTCCTTCCTGCCGGTGGCGGAACGGCTGCCGGTTCTGGCGGCATTGCTGCCCGGGGCGCTGGCCTATGCCCTTGGCGAAGCACGGGCGCTGCGCGGCGGGCAGGCACCGCTCTGGCAGGCGCTGACATTGCGGGGGGCGTTCCTCGGCTCGCTGGCGCTCGCGGCGGCACTCGATTTCGACCGGCTGATGTTTCTCCTGATCATCCTGCCGGTGATGCTGGCCTGGTTTGCCATCTTCGCCACGCAGGCGGGCTGGGTGGGTCGCCGCCACGGGCCTTTGGCGGCGGGACTTGGGGCCGGAGCGATCCTCGCCTGGACGCTGGGCGTCACCTTCCCGCTGTTTGTTCGCTGAGGGTGGACCCGTGCCCGCGCGCGCGTTACCCGATACAGAGAAGGGAGCCCGCCATGCTGCAGCACGGGGTGATCTACGTCGCCACTGGCGCAGACTACGCCGCGCTCGCCGTCGTCTCGGCCGAGAGCTTGCGCGCGCAGGAGCCGGGCCTTGCCATCGACCTCTTCACCGATCTGCCCGACGCGCGGGGACTCGATGTTTTCGACCGGGTGCACCCGGTGCCCGAAATCCACCCGCGCGCCAAGCTCGACTGCCTGTCGCTCAGCCGCTTCGAGCGGACGCTCTTTCTCGACAGCGACACGCGGGTTCTGGCGCCGCTGGGCGATCTCTTCGATCTGCTCGACCGCTTCGATCTGGCGCTGGCCCACGACGTGCGCCGCCGCTCCGAGCTGATCCGCGAGGACGGCGGCGCGGGCACGCCTTATGCCTTCCCGCAGATGAATTCGGGCGTGATGCTCTACCGCCGCAGCCCGGCGATGCTGGATTTCATCGCCGATTGGCGGCGGCGCTACCGGGCGGAGGGAGAGCTGCGCGACCAGATCACGCTCAAGCGGCTCCTCTGGGAGAGCGACCTGCGCTTCTATGTTCTGCCGCCGGAGTTCAACCTGCGCCGGGTGACGATGCTCGATGCCTGGGAGCCGCTCGACGTCGTGCCCACCATCCTGCACTCGCACCGGCTGATGCAGCACATGAAGGGCTCCCCACCGGTGACGGAACTGGCCGACCTCGTCGCACTGGAACGGGTCGCGCGGGCAGAGGAATGGGCGGCTGCGGGGCTTGCCGACCCGGTGGAGGCAGACGACCCACTCGAGCCATTCCTGCGTCCGGATCCGCCCTGAGACGGGGCTTGCCTTTCGCCCCGCACCCGGCAATGCCTTGCAGGGAACAGACGGATGCCAAGATGGAAAGCTGGGACGAGATCCGCACCGCCTATCACGTCGCGCGGCTGGGCACGGTCAGTGCAGCGGCGGGGGTGCTGGGAGTGCATCACTCCACCGTCATCCGCCACGTCGATGCGCTGGAGGCGCGGCTGGGCATCAAGCTCTTCCAGCGCCATCAGCGCGGGTATACCCCCACCGAGGCTGGCTCGGAACTGCTGCGCATCGCCGCCGCCACGGACGACCAGTTTCGCCAGCTTATTACCGACGAGCGGGTGCTGAAGCTCGAATATGGCGAGGCGCATGTGGCGGTGCGGGCTGGCGCCCAGCCACAGGATCCCGACAACGTGGTGCGCCATCTCGCCCGGATGCCGGTCGCGGGCTATGCCCACGCGGCCTATCTCGCCTCGCGGGATGTGCCGGAGGATAACCTTGCGCACCACCGTTTCGTCGGCATCTCCGGACCGTCACGCGCGCCCGCAAGCGTCTGGATGCGCAGCCACCTGCCCGAGGCGGCAATCAGCTTCCGCGTCTCGCACCAGTCGGGGGTGCTCGATGCCATTCATGCTGGCGCAGGTATCGGTTTTCTGCCGGTCTGGTGCGGGAGGGGGGAGCCCGGTCTTGTAGAGGTACTGGCACCGCGCCCCGAATGGAGCAGCGATCTGTGGCTCGTCACCCATGTCGATCTGCACCGCAGTTCCAAGGTGCAGGAGTTCCTGCACCTCGTCCGCGAGGCGGCCCGCACCTGGCCCGAGGGCTGAGCGGGCGGGCCACGCCGCCGGATCAGCCGTTGACGCT
>PHEG01000316.1 GCA_002842835.1 Alphaproteobacteria bacterium HGW-Alphaproteobacteria-2
ATGATCGAGTTGCGGCTCGACCCCGAGATGCTCTCGACCACGCAGAGCGTGACGCAGGCGCGCGCCGAAGGCACCAGTCTGTGAAGCCCGCCGCTCAGCCCTTGCGGATGAGGTAGCTCTGCGCCCCGGCCGCCTCGCCCCGGGCGATCAGCGAATGCCCCTGCTCGGCGCAGAAATGCGGGATGTCCACCACTGCCGCCGGGTCGTCGGCCAGCACGCGCAGCACCGCACCTGCCGGCATTCCGCCCAGGCGCTTGCGCGCCTTAAGCACCGGCAGCGGGCAGAGCAGCCCCCGCGCGTCGAGTTCGGCATCCCAGTCCATCGCGTGACACCTAGCCACGCCCCCGCGCGCTGTCCACGGCATTGTGACGGGTTGCGGGGTGACAGGCCGGGCGTTACCTCTTAGCTGGGCCGTACAGGCAACGGAGAGCCCATGTTCGGCATCGACATCTTCGACGCGACGCTTCTGCCCGCCATGTTCGTGGCGGCGCTGGCCGGGCTGTTGTCGTTTCTCAGTCCCTGCGTGCTGCCCATCGTGCCACCCTACCTCGCCTACATGGGCGGGGTCAGCCTTGCCGAGGCCACCGGCCAGGGCGGTGCAGCACTGCGCGTCGGCCCCAACGGCGCGGCCATCGCCGTGCCGCGCGCGCGGCGCAGCGTGGCGCTTGCGGCGCTCTTCTTCGTGCTCGGGCTCTCGACCGTCTTTCTCTTCCTTGGCTTCACCGCCTCGACGCTGGGCCAGCTGTTCCTGCGTCACCAGGAGATCATGGCGCAGGTGGCGGGCGTTGTGATCGTGGTCTTCGGGCTGCATTTCCTGCATGTCTTCCGCATCCCCTTTCTCGACCGAGAGGCTCGGCTCGATGCGGGCGACCGCGGCGGCAGCGCGCTTGGCGCCTATGTGCTGGGGCTCGCCTTCGCCTTCGGCTGGACACCCTGCATCGGCCCGATCCTGGGGGCGATCCTCTCGCTCGCGGCACAGGAATCCTCGGTGGCGCGCGGCACGGTGCTGCTTGGCACCTATGCGCTGGGGCTCGGCATCCCCTTCCTGCTTGCGGCGCTCTTCCTGCACCGAGCCATGGGAGTGATGGCCTTCCTCAAGCGCAACATGCGCATGATCGAGCGCGTCTCGGGCGTGATGCTGCTGATAGTCGGTGTGATGCTGATCACCGGCGCCTTCACCGATCTCGCCTTCTGGCTGCTCGAGACCTTCCCTGCGCTCGCCCTGCTGGGCTGATCCTGCCTCAGCCGAGGTCGGGCGCGGTCGCGGAAAAGGGCTCGTGCGCCGAGAGCCTGTCCCACCAGTCGCGCATCCCCGGGTCGGAAAGCACGCGACCGCCGTCCTCGGTCAGCATGACGTAGAACAGGATCGGGCCGAGGAAATACTCCGCCAGCCCCGGCCTGTCGCCCGCGATCCAGTCGTCCGCGCCCTTCAGTTCGGCGATGGTGCGCATGTAGACCCCCGCGATGCCCAGCGCACGCTCGCGCGCCAGCTCGTCCTTGCCGCCGATGAAGTCGGGGAACAGGTGATAGCCCGCCACGCCCACCAGTGCGCCGTAGCCGTAGCTGTCGGTCAGGCTGATCGCCTCGTTCATCCGCGCCCGGTCACCCGGCATGTCGGGCATCACCGGCGGCTCGGGGCGCGTCTCCTCCAGATAGCGGCAGATGGCTGATGTCTCGCGGATGCGCCGACCGTCGATGTCGAGCACCGGCACCTTGCCGAAGGGGTGTCGCGCCAGATGCTCGGGGCTGCGCGGCTCGCCCGCCAGCACGTTCACCGGCACCTGGTCATAGGCGATGCCCTTCGCATTCATGACGCAACGGAGGGTCCGCACATAGGTCGAGCCGTTGAAGCCGTAGAGTACCGGGCGCTCCGCCATAACCTGTCCTCCATTGACTGCCGCCGAGTGTAACGCGGGACTTGCGCCGCTCAAAGACCGCCCGCAAGAAGGCCGCAGACGCTCGCCAGCATCTGCGCGGCCAGCATCCCGCCCAATCCGTCGATGTCGCGCCCGGGCATGAACTCCATGGCGCAGAAACCGGCGATGCCGCCCTGAGCATGGGCCGCCTCGATGAGGCCGAGCACCTGCCAGTAGGAGAGCCCGCCGGGCGTGCGCCCGATCACCGAGGGCATCACCGAGGGATCGAGCGCGTCCCAGTCGAGCGCCAGCAGAACCGGCGCACCCCCGGGCAGGGCAGCGAGCGCCGCCCCGGGCCCTTCCCGCGTCAGCCGCGCGGCGCCGACCAGGGTGGCACGCTCCCGAGCTGCGGCCAGGTCTTCGACCCGCGCCGAGCCGATGCCGCGCTGGCCCACCTGCACCATCGTGCCGATGTGGCCCATCTCCGAG
>PHEG01000317.1 GCA_002842835.1 Alphaproteobacteria bacterium HGW-Alphaproteobacteria-2
GCCCGCGCCGGTGATCTCCTTCACCGCCTCGAGCGCCAGCATGGCGCCCAGCACGCCGGGCAGCGCGCCGATGACGCCCGCCTCGGCGCAACTCGGCGCGAGCCCTGCCGCGGGCGCCAGCGGAAAGACGCAGGCGTAGCAGGGCGCGCCGCGCGCCGGATCGTAGAGACCGATCTGCCCCTCCCATTGCGTGATCGCCGCCGAGAGCAACGGCACCCCCGCCGCCACGCAGGCTGCGTTCACCAGATAGCGCGCCGCCATGCTGTCGGTGCCTTCCACCACCAGGTCATACTCGGCCACCAGCCCGGCGGCGGTCTCGTCGGTCAGTTCGCGCTTGTAGGGCTTCACCGTCACATGCGGGTTGATGGCGCGCATCGCCGCCTCGGCCGAAAAGACCTTGGCCATGCCGATCCGGTCGTCTGTGTGGATGATCTGCCGCTGCAGGTTCGACAGGCTGACCGTATCGCCATCGATCACCCCGATGGTGCCCACGCCTGCCGCAGCCAGGTAGAGAAGCGCGGGCGAGCCGAGGCCGCCCGCCCCCACTACCAGCACCTTCGCGGCCTTCAGCCGCTTCTGCCCCGGCCCGCCGATCTCGCGCAGCACGATGTGGCGCGCGTAGCGCTCCAGCTCCGCCTCCGAGAAGCTGCCCGCAGGCCGCGCGGACACAGCCTCCGGCACAGACCGTGCACGGCGGCGCAGCACACGCAGCCCCAGCACATAGGCCCCCGCCAGCGCGGCGAGCCCTGCGAGAATGCCCCAGTTCACCAGATCGCCCCCGGTCGCGGTGCGCAGCGCATGGCCCGAGGGCAGCGCCAGATGGATGGCCACCACCGCCAGTGCGAGTATGCCGAGGACCGCCGCCTGTGCGCCTGCGCTCACCCGCATCAGCCGCCCGAGCAACAGAAGCACGGCGGCAAGCCCCAGCACCCAGGCCATCACACCCCCCCGGTGGAGCCGAAGCCGCCCGCGCCCCGCGCCGTGGCCCCCAGCGCATCGGCCTCGGCGAAGATCGCCCGCGCCACCCGCGCCAGCACCATCTGCGCGATACGCGCCCCATGGGCGACGGTATAGGGCGCCTCGCCCAGATTGATCAGGATCACCCCGAGCGGCCCGCGATAATCCGCGTCGATCGTCCCGGGCGCATTGGCGAGCGTCACGCCGTGCCGGCCCGGCGTCTCGTAGGAGGGTAGCGGCAGCGCCGGGTCGCCCTCTGGCAGGCGCAGGATGCGCAACGTCACGCCCATGCGGCCTCTCCACGCCCGAAGCGGCTCACGCCAGTACCCCGGCAATGCGCGCGGCCAGACATCGGGCGACCTCGGCCTTGCTCATCCGCGGCCAGGCTTCCTCGCCCTCGGCGGTGATAAGCGTCACGGCATTCTCGGCCCCGCCCATGATCCCCGTCGCGGGCGAAACGTCATTGGCAACGATCCAGTCGCAGCCCTTGCGCATGCGCTTGGCGCGGGCGTTCTCCAGCACCGCGTCGGTCTCGGCGGCGAAACCCACCACCAGCCGCGGCCGCCCCGCCTTCATCGCCGCCACCCGGGCGAGGATGTCGGGATTCTCCGCCAGTTCCAGCACCGGCGGGTGGCCCGAACCGTCCTTCTTTATCTTTCCTGGGCTCGCGCCGGTCACGCGCCAGTCGGCCACGGCGGCGGCAAAGACCGCCGCATCGGCGGGCAGCGCGGCAAGGACGGCCTTCAGCATCTCGGCTGCCGTGCGCACCCGCACCACCGCCACGCCTTGTGGCGGTGGCACGCTGGCGGGTCCGGTGACGAAGGCCACCTCGGCCCCCAGCGCGGCCAGCGCGGCGGCGAGCGCCGTACCCTGCGCTCCCGATGAGCGGTTGGCGATGTAGCGCACCGGGTCGATGGGCTCTTCGGTGGGGCCAGAGGTAACCAGGATACGCCGCCCCTTGAGCGGCCCATCCCCCAGCGCCGCCGCGATCGCGGCCATGATGGCGGGCACCTCGGCCATGCGCCCCGGCCCGTATTCGCCGCAGGCCATGTCACCCTCGTCGGGTCCCACCGCCAGCACGCCGTCGGCCCTCAGCGCGGCGAGGTTGCGCTGCGTCGCCGGGTGCTGCCACATGCGCACATTCATCGCGGGCGCAATCAGCACGCGCTTGTCGGTCGCCATCAGGAGCGTGGAGGCCAGATCGTCCGCGTGACCGCCCGCCATCTTCGCCATCAGGTCGGCCGTGGCGGGTGCCACAACCAGCAGATCGGCGGCGCGCGAGAGCTGGATATGCCCCATCTCCGCCTCGTCCGTCAGATCGAAGAGATCGGTGTAGGCCTTCGCACCCGCCAGGGCTGCCGCCGACAACGGGGTAACGAATTGCTGCCCGGCCCGCGTGAGCACCGGGGTGACGCCCGCACCCGCCTCGCGTAACCGGCGGATCAGCTCCAGCGCCTTGTAGGCGGCGATGCCGCCGCCGATGATCAGAAGGATGCGCTTGCCCGCCAGCATGGCCCTGCCTCCCCGCCCCACCGTCTTACGGCGGGGCCGGAACCCGCGCAAGCGGCCCGGCCACAGCAGCGGTTGATCGAGCCCCGGCGCGCGCATAGGCTGCGCCCGGAATCAGGGAGGATCCACCAGATGGAAATGACCGGCACGCGCAGTATCGCCGCCGACCGCGCCCGGGTCTGGGCCGCGCTGAACGACCCGGAGGTGCTGAAGGCCTGCATCCCCGGCTGCCAGGAACTGACCGGCAGCCCCGAAGAGGGGTTCGAGGCGGTGGTGACGCAGAAGGTCGGCCCGGTGAAGGCGACCTTCAAGGGCGCGGTCACGCTCTCGGACGTGGTGGAAGGCGAGAGCTACCGTATCTCGGGCGAGGGCAAGGGCGGTGTCGCAGGCTTCGCCAAGGGCGCGGCGAACGTGAAGCTCGCCGACGGGGCCGAGGGCACGGAGCTTTCCTATCATGTCGATGCGCAGGTGGGAGGCAAGCTCGCGCAACTCGGCTCGCGGCTGATCAGCGGCTTTGCCAACAAGATGGCCGACCAGTTCTTCGACCGCTTCAAGGCCGCCGTCGAGGGCGAGGGGGCGGAGCCCGCCGCGGAAGGCTCCGCCTGACCTGCCTCAACCCGCGGCGAGGGCGCGGGCGATCTCGTCCTTCAGCGCCAGGCGGCGGCGGCGCAGCGCCTCCTCGGTCGCATCATCCATCGGCTCGACCCGCGTCTCGGCGCGGTGCACGGCGCGGTTGACCTCGTGATAGTCGTCCACCAGCCGGGCAAAATGCGCGTCACGGGCCTTCAGCGCCGCAATGGATTCGGCCGCGCCGGGAAACTCCTCGGTCAGTTCGTGCGGGGTATGGGTCATGCCTCTCTCCTGCCGGTTGCTTCTGTTTGGGTTAGCAGCCCGGGGCGAAGGCAACCTTGACAGGGATCAAGGCGA